>NZ_JAAIWM010000001.1:600000-900000 GCF_011008845.1 Bacillus mesophilus
CTGATGTTGTTAATTTCGATGCTATCTATAAATATCCTTCTTATCATAATTTATTTTACACTTGCATTTTCCCTCCGAATTATTTATGATAAAAACACGAACACTCGTTCTGATAAGAGGTGAGTAATGTATGACACGTATACCCGAAGATGATCGATCCATTCTTGAACAGTCTCTCTTTCTTCCTATGGCGCTGACTGTGTTTCAGCGTGATTTATCAATTATCGAAAAAGCACCATTTAAACTAAAACAGCCATATATTCGTTGTATCGAAGAGTCAATGAATCATATTCAACGTGATTTAGGCATTCTAAAGCATGAAATGAAGAAAAAAAAGATGAAAGCTCAGCAACTAACTCGTGATGAAACTTTCACCTCTTTTCTATTCGTGTACAAAGGATATGAAGAGCATCACAATTACTTTAACCCAAGGATCAGAAATAATGTCCAATCCATAATGGAAAAGTATTTATTACAAACAAGAGCGTAGGACTAGCGTACTTCGCTACGATGAAATGGGCTGGATGTTAAAAAGGACATTTTTCTATGATCAGGAGAAATTCTACTAGATAAAGTTGTCTTTAGTTGTGCCGTGCGATAAAGCTGGTTTTCTAATGACCCTTTGGAGATAGGTATCACAACCTCTTCTCTATTTGAAAAAGTTAATAAAGTTTCATCATAATGGGTGGATTGAATACTTTGCACAAAAGAGTGGGAAATCCATGAGCATTGCTGGCGGTTTGGAGATAATGTGGGGAAGAAATAAATGTAATTCGTAGGATCAATTACTATAGGGGCTTTATGGGTAATTCCCATAATGTCTTTAGTACCTTCACGCCTACCTTTTAAGCTGCTTCCAAAAAAGCGACAACTACGGTCGATAATATCAATGGGCTTCATTTTAACAAGATATTCACCATCCATTTCCTTTACTAATGAATGAATACCCTTCTCTGTTACCTCTGGCAGAATCGCCATTGTGTACGGACTAATCTCATATTCAGTTAAAATTCTTTTGTTCATTTTTTAACTCCTTTCACGTCTTGATTACATAATAAGACAAAATTCCCCAAAGTTAAAGTGTTATATCAAAAAATTCTAAATATTTTTCTTTTAGGCTTGCCTGTAGAACTCTTTTCTAAATGTTTATTGTTTTTTTAGAGTTATTGAAGTCGACAATGTTTATTAGCAATTGATTGGATAGCTTGTAAACTTCTGCTAAGAGAGAACTAAAAAAAGTGATTTTCTCCCACACGAGAAAATCACTTTTTAAATTTATGAGTTATTATACACTTGCATGATTTCTTTTTCAGCAAGGTATTCATTACCTTCTTCGACTGAGATATGCTCATCAACAGAATCTCCCATATTAGATCCACTAAAGTGATCAAAGGCTGACGTAACTGTCATTTGAGGATTTAATGGAGTACCTAATGGAATTTCATTTTCTTTTCCAACACCTGGGTATCTTTCCTTCATCTATGAAACACCTCCCCTATTATGGTTCCCTATTAGGCACATATTATCCGAGCAACCTTATTTTTATTCATTATATTTCATGTTTTATAAATAAAATGAATATTCTGATAAAACAAAGAATACATATAATATCCCACCAAATCTAAACAGGGAATATATAAAAATTCTGAGTCTCTAGTAGAGACCATTGGGAGATGACAGTTATGAAAGAGAAACCTTCATATTCTGATATCCATAACGGCAGAGCTAAAATAAATAAACAACAAACAGACAATGTTAACCTTTATGTTCAAATGCTCTTAGATGAAATATTAATCAAAGCTAGAGTGAAAAAACTTATTGTAGACATTGACCATGCTCTCGATCAGCGTGACTACTCGTCCTTTCAAAGGCTATCAAAAGAGTACAAGCAACTAATGGACGGATAGGAAACAAAAAGCGTAAGCGCCCTGACAAATGATGACAGGCTAAGTGCGCAACGTCCTGTTGCAACACCTGCCTAACCTGCATCCTACAGGCCCTCCGACAAGCAAATGTTCCTTGGACAAAGAAAAGGCGGTTTTCCTTTTATTTGTCCAAGGGTTATTCGACCTAGGAAAAAGGGAAGTTTCTTTTTCCATCGAGGGGCTGGGTGCTGGAGTTGGATTACTAAACACCAGGCTTGGTTATTCACAAATGATATTATTTAAGATTTTATAAAGAATTATCAAAGCAAAAGCCATGCATTTTGCATGGCTTTTACTTTGTTATATTATTCATTTGTTTTTGGTGGTAAAAGGGAAGTTTGTGATTTCTCATTCCCCGGTGGCTTTTTCGTAATATTGTTAATAATATCAATTAAATCTAATCCGGATACATCCTTAACCATTTCAGGCGCTGTTGCCATCAATTGTGTAACATAATTACTTATACGATTTGCGCCCTCACCATTACCAGTATCTACCACTGTAATCTTGTCGATGTTCCCAAGTGGCTGTGCTATCTTTTCAGCTAACTCCGGTAGCATCTTAGCTAAGATATCAAGGATTGCTGCTTCTCCATAGTTCTTATAAGCTTCAGCCAGCTTTTCTTTTGCTTCTGCTTCGGCTAAACCTTGTAGACGAATAACTTCTGCTCTTGCACTACCTTGTGCACGTTCTGCTTCAGCTGATGCTTTAGCCTCAGCTTCAATCTTATATTTAATCGCATCTGCTTCACGCATTTTCTTAGTCTTTTCGGCCTCTGCTGCTTGTTCCACTGAGAAACGATCCGCTTCTGCCTTTTTCTTAACCTCTGCATCATACTGCTTTTCACGACGTAATATTTCTTTATCCTGAAGATCAATTTCACGCTCTTTACGAACAATCTCAACCTTCATGCTCTCCTCAACAGCCTGCTGCTGTGAACGTGCCTCTGCAATTTTATAGGCTTGGTCCGCTTCAGCTTTAGCTGTATCCTGCTCGCGTTTATAGGCTGCCACTTTTAATTGATTATCCTTTGAAGCCTCAGCAATAGCCGTATCCCGTAACAATTCAGCTCGCTGTCCTTCTTCTTCTGCAACCGCCTTTTTAATTCTCGAATCTCTAATTGCCTCTGCTTCCGCAATTTCAGCATCACGCTTAACTGCTGCAATTCTCGGACGTCCTAGTGCATCTAAATAACCATGCTTATCTCGTACATCCTTAATCGTGAAGGAAACAATTTGAAGACCCATTTTCTTTAAGTCCTTCGCTGCACTTCCTTGTACCTCTTGAGCGAAACGGTCACGGTTTCGATAAACCTCCTCTACCGTCATTGAACCTAAGATAGCTCTTAAATGTCCTTCTAATACCTCTTGGGCCTCACTTCTTAAATCTTCAATAGGCTTTCCTAGGAATTGCTCAGCAGCTGTAGCAATTTCTTCTACAGATCCACCAATTTTAATAATGGCCACACCATCTGCCATTACAGGAACACCCTGCTCTGTATATACTTCTGGAGTCGTAACATCTAATTTATGAGATAGTAAGGAAATGAATTCTGCCTGCTGAAAAATGGGTAGAATAAATGCTCCTCCACCTCTAACAATTTTGATTTTTCTACCTGAATCATCTGATAAAACATTTTTGGTGCCTAAGAAGGAACCAGTTACAATCATTGCTTCATCAGAGCTAACCGTTTTATAACGGGCCCAAAAAGCAATACCTAACACTAGAAACACGCCAATTACTAAAATTGGAATAACTAAATATGCTTCAAACATTCAATAATACACCCCTTTTTAAATTTGTTCATAAGGTGACACTAACAATGTGCCTTCTCTGACTTCAATAACTAGAGCTTTTGAACCTGATGGAATCTCTTCTTCATCAAAGCTAGCAGCGATTTGATTAGAAGATGCCCCCGCTATTGAGAGGACGATTTCACCGTACCCTTCTTTAGGTATTGGGATTGTTACTTCACCAACCATTCCAATAAAATCCTTAACCGAAAAGCCTGTAGAGCTTTCTGCACGTTCCATCGGTTTTACATAGAGAAAGTAAAAAAATGTGCTCAATAAAAAAGCCGAACAGAGTGATAGTAGAAAAATAACGACGTGAGAAAGAGAAGTATATAAAGTAAATAAAATACCAGCCCCACCTAATGTCGTTAACGCACTCATCAATACCGTTGTATTAAAGAAACCAGGTAAATCAAATGTTAGGGCGTCAAGAATTCCTTCCATCATATTTCCAAGAAAGTCATCAAAAATAACCGTTAATAAAGTAAAAATAATACCTGTAATTAAACATCCCCAATAAAACTCTAGCATTTAGATCACCCCCGCTCCCTATGTAATACGAATGAAAAATTGAAAAGTTCCTATTCTTTTACAAATTTTTTAATAAAATCCATCTTCCTGTGAAACCTAAACAATGTGTTCGCTTTTATTGTACATGAAAAAAACTGGAATTTGGTGGGAAATTATGAATTTTAAGAAGATTTGGCTTTTGGTTCGAGGTAGCATCTGGTTAATTCCCTTCATTTATGGAACAACGTCCATGATTTTAGCAGTAGTAAGCTACTATTTGGATAATTATATCGCTCATCATCCGCACCTTTACAAACATATTCCTATCATATTTTTAGCCGATATTGACTTGGCACTTACCGTATTAAGCTCGATTGCAACAGCCCTGTTAACCATGACCACTATCACGTTCTCCTCCATTATGATTGTACTTACAACTTTTTTATCTCAGTTTTCTCCTAGAACTCTTCAAAACTTTATTACAGATCCCCCTACTCAACGTGTTCTTGGGATATTTGTTGGAGGATTTATTTACAGCGTTATTCTTCTCTTATTAACAAGAGAAACAGAGGTTCACCAGCTTTTCATCATGCCAACATTAGCTGTTATATACGCTCTAGTATGTCTTATTTTCTTTGTGTTTTTCATCCATCATGTCTCAAAGTGGATTCAAGTGAGTAACTTAATATTTGATATCACGACAAATGCTTTAGAGATTGTAAAAAAACACTTTATTGATAAAAAAGATGTACACCCTGATGCACCATGGGAGGATTGGGAATATGCGGAGATTTTACAAAGAAAGCCTATCGACGTGTACCCTTCACATTCCGGTTATCTTCAAACCATTGACACAAAACAATTACTACATCAAGCAAAGCTTGATAACACAATTGTTCGAATTGAAATGAGGGTTGGCGAGTTTGTTGATCTTGATACTCCCCTTCTATCCATATGGAAAATGGAGGACAAAGCTATCAACAATGATTATATGCGCTTTATGTCTATAGGATTAGAAAGGACAACCTTTCAAGATATTGAGTTTGGGCTTACCAAGCTTGTTGAAATCGCATTAAGAGCGGTTTCTCCCGCACTAAATGACCCTAATACTGCGATTAATTGCATCTCGCAAATCGGAAAAATATTAGCAGCGATAGCATCTAAACATTTACCCAAACCATTTATGAATGATGATGACAGAAGTCTGAGGATTATTATGGATCAGCCAAACTTTGCTGAGTACTTATATAAAGCCTTTTATCAGATTCGGCATTACGGAAAGGATGATATCTCAATCTTAGCCTCAATTATTCAGTCCCTAACTTTAATTGCTTCTAAAAATGATCAGGATATCAAAAATGAGGTTTGGACGTTTGCACAATATATTGTCGAAGGAATTAACAGTGAGGCCCTTCTGGCATTAGATAAAAACTATATTAATGAAAGTCTCAAACAGCTTGCAAAAAAGGTGGGAAAACGAGAAGAATCATTAAAGCTGTCATGATTTCCATACATGATTTTCTTCATTCTACAAATACTACCAAGGAACCTATTACATGGAATGGAGAAAATATGTCTTGAAAACAACAGCATGTGTATTCATACTTTCAACCATATTAATGATTCCGGTATTTACCCAAGCAGCAGTATTTGATCAAGAGATGGAAACGTATTTAAGTCAACTCGGCAGGACACAGGATGATTTAGAAGAGTATTTAAGTTTTCTTCATTTAATCTTTGAGGATGTCCAGAAAGAAGAAGAATTACGTGAAGAGGATGGCACACTAATAAATGAAACGAACATAAAAACTTTGTTGGACAACTATAAACTTACTCAGCAAGACTTGGACGAGCTATTACACCAAGTGGGAGAACAAGTTGAGGAATATACTTTTATTGAAGACCTTAACAAAGCAGTTTCCTACTACATTGAACATGCTGAGGATTTGGCTGGATTAGCAAACTTCTTTTCTTATATTGGGTTGTCTGATGATGAGGTTTCAAGGTTATATCAGCATGTGACTTCCTTAGAACAACAATCTCTATATGAAAAACTAATGGAAGTGAATAAACAAATAAATGAAACACAACCAGTTGAAGAACCTATAACGCTCACGACTGAACAAAAGCATGAGCTATTTCCATTATTAAATGAAGTACTTTCCATCTATCAACTAGTACCTACTTACCATATTCATCCGCAAGCTTTAGAGCCTTCGAGCAGAAAAGAATTATCGTCACAGCAGTTACAAGGAAAAGGGGTAAAAATTGAGCTATATGACCAAGTGGGCACATTTATTGGTGACATGAATTTGACTTCTGAAATGCTTTCCTCTGATTTCATTACACAAACTAGTCAACAGCTGCTTCGAATCGGGCAAACCAAGAGATCGATTCAACAGTTACAGTTTGAAGGGGATCCTATTACCCAAAGTCAGTCACCTTATATAGCAAGCCTATTTTACGGGTCCATTTTATTGCTCGGAAGCACAGTATGTTATTTATTTTCTATGAATCGAATGAAAAGGTAATGCTCTCATTTTCTATCCTTTGGGTAGGCGATACACCCTTCTTATGAATGCTAAAGAGCTTCATAATATGAAAGAAGAAACCAAGCAATATACATGGTTTCTTCTTCTTTATCTAGTTATCTAGTGAACTGCTCTTCCTCTGTTGAACCTTTTAAAGCAGTTGTGGAGGAGGTACCTCCTGAAATAACCTGGGCAACTTCATCAAAATAACCAGTACCAACTTCTCTTTGATGTCTTGTTGCTGTGTATCCATACTGCTCACTAGCAAATTCTGCTTGCTGAAGCTCTGAATATGCCCCCATTCCTC
This sequence comes from Bacillus mesophilus, assembly GCF_011008845.1. Taxonomy (GTDB): domain Bacteria; phylum Bacillota; class Bacilli; order Bacillales; family SA4; genus Bacillus_BS; species Bacillus_BS mesophilus. Next base: position 607,067 of record NZ_JAAIWM010000001.1, read on the forward strand.
TCTGCTTATATCCTCTAGCCAACTCAAACATCGAATGGTTGAGTGCATGAAATCCAGCAAGTGTTACAAACTGGAATTTATAGCCCATCTTACCTAACTCCTGTTGAAATCTTTCAATGGTGTCATCGTCTAATTTCTTCTTCCAGTTAAAGGAAGGAGAGCAGTTGTATGCTAGTAACTTTCCTGGAAATTCCTTATGGATTGCATCTGCAAAAGCCTTTGCTTCTTCCAGACTTGGTTCTGCAGTTTCACACCAGATTAGATCAGCATAAGGTGCATATGCTAAACCTCTTGCAATCGCTTGATCTAAACCAGCTGTTGTTCGATAGAAGCCTTCCTCCGTCCGGTCCCCTGTAATAAACTGATGATCGTAAGGATCGATATCACTTGTAATTAAGTCAGCCGCATTTGCATCTGTTCTTGCCAATAAAACAGTAGGTACTCCCATAACGTCTGCAGCTAATCTAGCAGATATTAAATTTTTGACAGCTGTTTGAGTTGGTAAAAGAACTTTTCCACCTAAATGTCCGCATTTCTTCTCAGATGAAAGCTGATCTTCAAAGTGGACTGCAGCTGCACCAGCCTCAATCATTCCCTTCATCAACTCAAATACATTTAACTGACCTCCAAAACCAGCTTCTGCATCCGCAACAATAGGTGCAAACCAATCTGTATCTCCACTACCCTCTAAATGTTGAATTTGGTCCGCTCTTTGCAAAGCTTGATTAATACGTTTAACAACAGCTGGGACACTGTTAGCCGGATATAAACTTTGATCAGGATACATATTTCCTGATAAGTTTGCATCAGCCGCGACTTGCCATCCACTCAAGTAGATTGCCTTTAAGCCAGCCTTAACCTGTTGAACAGCTTGGTTTCCTGTTAAAGCTCCAAGTGAATTCACATAGTCCTCACTGTGTAGTAAATCCCACAGCTTTGCAGATCCTCGTCTTGCCAGAGTATACTCGATGTCAATTGAGCCTCTCAACTTCAGAACATCCTCGGCACTATAAGGTCGAGTGATACCTTTCCAACGTTGATCCATCTCCCAGCTTTCCTTTAAAACTTGTAATCTTTCATTTGACATTTTAATGAGTCCTCCTTGTTATAAAACAGGTTATTATTTCTTAAGTTATTATATAACAGGTCTTCCGGATTTGTAACCCCCATTTTGAAAATTTATCAAAAAAAATTATTTTTTCCATTTAAACCACTTATAAAAAACCTCCAATAACCCTGCTACTACTGGATTTACCCCATAAAAAAAGACTTACAACGTTCGTAAGTCCTATACTGCCTGCTCAATTAATTGTTTCTTTTGAAAATCTATTTTATTCATCTGTGTTATAACACGAAGTTGTTCAGCATTAATTCTTCTAACAATCGCTAACACCTGATCATTATATACCTTTACCTGTTCTAAAGAATCATTGATTTCATTTTGGATAACCCAGTCAGTGATTAGTCCATCAAAGAAATAATCAGCAAATTTAGCTAAGCTTGTTAGATCGATAGAGTGTGAGAAATCTAGACCTATATCCTCTAACTCTTTTTGTAATTTCTTAGCTAGATGCTGGGCATCATGCATATAATTTTTTGCTTCATCAACGTGATTATGTTTTAAGGCAGTTGAAAGAACACTGCCATCAAATAAATCAAAGGTACCCCAACCCTTAGCATTTTCAAGTGATGCGATTACATTATTTAAGCTCTTTCTTACATTTACAGCTGCAACTAAAGCTTCCTCTAGCTCTTGATGTTTCACGGATAGAAGATTATTTTCGGCACCTAGCTGGTCCATATGATTTATATACAGTGAGTACTGAGTTTTTATGTATTGCTCTTTTTCAGATAGTAATTGCTTTAGCTCCTCTTCAGCAGAGCACACGCCCTCGAGATTATTCTTTATGGTCTTTATCTCATCTTGAAGACTATTTAACTCTGCTTTAACTTCATCATATAAAAGTTTGGCTAGTGCAGCCTCTTGTTTTTCTTGAAGTAAACGCTCATCTTTTGTTCCTAAAATCGTTAAAAATAAGGCATTCACACTTAAACCTTCTAGCTTTTCCACGTCCTGATTCTCCAGATGAAGTGTTGCTTTTAACCCTTCTAACTTTAGATGTAAGTATTCTAGCTCTTTATTGTAGGTGATTAGCTGCTTTTCCATCTTTGTCTTCACACGAACGTGTTCTTGGGCAATTCGTATTTTTTTATTTAGTTCCTCTACCATCTAAAATTCCCCCTTTTACAATTTGACGTATGAAGCTAGATAAAGGTTTCATTTTTCGTAAATTTTTTTATCTGCTTTTTTATGAAATTTAAAATACCTTCATATTTTGTAGTTCTTAGTTTTCGTTCCATTGCTCTCCAAACACTTGCTTTCCGCGGGGAGGAAGTCAAGCCTCCTCGGCTTTGCCTGCGGGGTCTCGACCTTTCCTCTATTTCCCGCAGGAGTCAAGTGTTTTCCGCTCCATTTCACTACTGCATATTATAGTAACAACTTTTAAGTAAGGAACCATAAAAAAGGGACCAAATTAATTGGTCCCATAATTGTTTACAATGATTCGTTTCTTATTCGCGGTAAGCATAATTAAACCTTATCAAAACAGTTAGTGAGCTCATTTCTTCTCTATTTCCTTAAACTCATAGGTATCTAAGTAATGGATCCGTTCTAACATGGTTGGGTGGGTATATCTAAAGATTTTAACTATTAGTGGTGGATTAACTTGGCTTAGGTTTGATTTGGAGAGCTCTTGAAATGAGCCCACCGCAGCTGTTTGGTCTCCGGTTAATTCCACTGCATATCGATCTGCTTCAATCTCGTGATGCCTTGAGACGGTATTACTAATAGGTGTAAATAAAAACGATAGTAAAGATAACAATAAAAAGAATAACGGAATGGTTGCTATATCATGTGTATGGTTAATGCCTATTCTACTCCCCCATACTCGGATAATAAAGTTCATGAGTCTATAGATGAGGTACAATCCTGCTAGGGAAACAGCCAAATAGCTAATGATTCCTAAGAAAACGTGTTTTTTTACATAGTGCCCCATCTCGTGAGCCATAATGAAGAGTACTTCCTGGTCATTGAGTTTATTTAATGTTGTATCCCATAAGACAATTCTTGAATGATCACCAATACCATTCACATAAGCATTCATCGCATTCGTTTTTTCGGACATATTCACCTCAAATACATGGGCAGCTGGAATTCCAGCTTCATCTGCTAGTGACAGTATTTGAGCCTCAAGTTGCTTATCTTTGAGTGGGTAAAAATCATTATATAAAGGATCAATATAAACTGGCTGAATAAACGTTAAAAACAAGGTAAACGGTATGGATAAAAACCAGGCATATAGCCACCAACGTTTTGCACTCTTTTTCATAAGGCTATATAATACAACCACAATTATGGCTGTTATGAAGAAATTAATCCAAAAATCTAACATAAAGTCCTTCATCCAACCTTGAAACGGTTGTACATTAATTCCATACTCTTTTGACAAGTTGTAGCCATAAAGCTTAAAAGGAAGAGTTAAGATCGTTGTAAATAGAGTCATCCAAAATAAATAAATACAAATTTGTAGAGCTTGAACCCTTACTGTCATTTGCGACCAAGATTGTATCTTAGCTGATAACCCTAGCCCTAATAAAACAAATAGTAGCAACCATTCATATGGTGTTGTGAGGAAATATAATACATTTCTAACCTTTGAGTAGTCCTCACTTAGCAATAGCTGTTGTTCTGTCATAAATGTTGCAGGATCTGCTGCTGTTCCTTGATATGGACTTGGTATAGATGTATCTGCCCATTGAAAAATATACAAAGACATCACCACACTGAAAAGTACATACACCAATACGGAACGCCATACAGCTTTCTTCATAATCTGTCCCTCCTAACTAGTCTTCTTTTTATACTTAGTCCAGAATTGAAGAAATAGAACTGTTTGTCTACACTTGAAGCAACGCTTCTTTTTCTAATTAACTATTATAAATGAATGTAATTAAAACACCTAAAAACTAAAAAACAGCCGATTGCTCGACTGTTTTTTTACACAAATATTGAATAGCAAGTGAGAACTCCAATCGTACCTAATACAACGACAATAACATTTGCACCAAAGTAGGCAATCAGAAAAGCTATGACTGCTCCGATAATCCCGAACCAAGGATCTTCACTGATCAAGAAGATTCCGGGAACAATTAATGCGCCAAGGGTTGCGAATGGGACATTTTTCAACACACCTTGCAGGAAAGGGTGAAGTTCCTTCCCACCTAAAGAAACAAGGGGAATCATCCTTGGTATATAGGTAACAATGGCCATCCCGATAATCATAAGAATAATACTGTTATCCATTTTGGTTCACCCTTCTTCTGACTAATACTTCCACTAGCACTGATGAAATTAAAGTTGCACTTACGATAGCCCAGCCTGGAGCCATAAATTGATAAAATATGCTATTTAGAATAGCAGCCAAACCAGCTAAATATAGTACTTTTCTTTGCTTTTTCAAGGACGGCACAAGAAGGGCCACGAACATTGCATATAATGCTATTCCCATACTTTCCTGTAAAGTACTTGGTAAGCTTGAACCAATTAAGTAACCCACAACAGAATTAACAACCCAGCTTCCATAAGAAATGGAGATCACTCCGAACATAAATCCTGTTGAGATTTTCCCCTCCCTGGTAGCAACAAGAGAAAATGTCTCATCTGTAATCCCGAAAGAGTATAAAGCTTTTATCGGTTTTGGTGCATCCTCAAGCTTTTCATATAACGAGGCACTCATTAAAAAATGTCGGATGTTTACGATAAAAGTAGTTAAGACAATTTCAAAAGCCCCAGTTCCTATTGATAATAGACTCAATGCTATATATTGTGAGGCACCAGCAAACACTAGAAGACTCATTAAGAAGGTCTCCGTAACGGTGATTCCAGTTGCCTTTGCTAAAAGTCCAAAGGTTAACGCAATGGGCATATAGCCAATTCCAATGCTTAGTCCTGCTTGAAGACCATATGTAAACGGTGATGTCTTCTTCTCTATAGCTGTTGCTCGCAACTCTATTTACCCCTTTCCAATGTCTTCGTAAAATGTATTACTATTTTCTATTATTCTATTCCTTTTTGCAATGAAAATATCTAAATAAGAAATTAGTAAATAGGTATTTTGCTCGAGTCGTTTTGGTTAGTAAACGCATATATTTCAAATTTGACGCGTAAATTTTGTCAACTGACGCATATATCTTAAATTAGACGCATAAACACCGCCAACCGGCGCATAAATTTCATTTTTGACGCAAATCGCCTAAAAACGTAGTTATAGATTTCTTGAAAGTTCGAGCCCGAAATGTCAAATAAGTAAGATTTAAATAAATAGAGTGGAAACAATATAGAATATGCCCTTACTTGGTAGAAAAGGCGTACAATCATGCCAAAATACACTTTGTTTGTCCTCGCACAAACTAAAAAACACTTCTAACCAAGGATAGAAGTGTTTAAAACAAAACGGCTATGTATTAACTTTAACGTCTATCTACCTTTAAAATCCGGCTTCCTCTTTTCACTAAAAGCCTCTAATGCTTCAATTCGATCTTCCGTTGGTATGGTGATTTCATATGCCTTACGTTCGAGCTGAAGTCCTGTTTGAAGGTCCACATTCATTCCTTGTTTTATGGCGTACTTGGCTTGTTGAATGGCAATTGGTCCATTCTTCGTCATTTCGTTGGCAAATGAAACAGCTTCTTCTATTAGGCGTTCGGAATCAACCACCTTTAGTAAGAGTCCATATTGGAGAGCAAGTTCAGCATTCATTCGTTTTGCCGTTAAAATAAGTTCCAATGCTTTAGATTCCCCGATAATTCTAGGAAGTCGTTGTGTCCCACCCGCTCCTGGAATAATTGCCAAGCCCGTTTCTGTTAAGCCCATTACTGAATCTTGAGCCGCTATTCGAAAATCACATGATAAAGCCAACTCCATTCCACCTCCAAAAGCAAAGCCGTTTATGGCTGCAATCGTTGGTTGCGGCAGTTGATCGATTGCTGTAAATACTTGATTTATCTTATTCAAATTACGCTTTACTTGTTGAGTGGTTAAGCTTTTACGTTCCTTTAAATCTGCACCGACACTAAATGCCTTATTACCAGCACCCGTAAAGATGACAACCCTTACCTCTGGGTTCACTCTTAACTCATCTACAATGTTTTCTAACTCACATAATGATTCGTAATTAAAGCTGTTTAAGCTTTCAGGTCGATTTAATGTTACATAAGCGATAAAGTTTTCAACTTTATATAAAACTAATTCCATGATTATTCCCCCTACTAGATGATCTCTTTAACTATTATTTCTCTAAAGTTTAATACATTCCTTTTTATTAATGAGTAAAATGTTATCGCTTTCATTTTTGCATAGAAAAAAACCGGCTGCTTAGAGCCGATTTTCTTCAACATTCTTCTATGCATTTAAAACCTTGTCTTTCAATGATCTTCTTAAAATCTTACCTGTTGTATTCTTTGGTAATTCTTCAAGAAACTCTATTGAACTAGGAACCTTGTATTTAGCAAGATGCTCTTTACAGAATTCTACTAACATTTCTGTAGTAACATTATCTTCCTTTTTTGTAACGACAAATGATTTAACCGCTTCACCGAAATTCTCATCTGGAATTCCGATTACAGCAACCTCAACAACGGATGGATGTGAGTACAATACCTCTTCAACCTCGCGTGGATACACATTATAACCACCTACAATGATCATATCCTTTTTGCGGTCAACAATATAGAAATAGCCTTCCTCATCCATGCGTGCTAAATCACCTGTAAATAGCCAGCCATCACGAATAGCATGAGCCGAATCTTCAGGTAATTTGTAATAGCCCTTCATTACATTCGGACCACGAACCACCAATTCACCAACCTCGCCAACCGGTACTTCTTCACCTAGTTCATTGACGACTTTATTTTCTACATTGACTATGCTTTGTCCGATCGAGCCAGGTTTTCTTGGACGATCTAGTGGGTTAAAGCAGGTAACTGGAGAGGCTTCTGACAAACCATACCCTTCAGATACCGCAACTTCGAACTTCTGCTCAAATGATTTTAATAAGGCAACAGGCATCGATGCTCCACCTGAAATACATAATCTTAACGATTTTAAATCCTCTACATTTGCGTCTGGGAACTGTACTAAGAAGTTATACATAGTCGGTACACCAGCAAAAACAGTTGCCTGGAACTCTTTTGTGATGGTGAAAATATCCCCAGGACTAAATCTAGGAACAATAATCACACTTGATCCATTAAGTAATGGGGCATTTAGAGCAACTGTTAAGCAGAACACATGAAACATTGGGAGTGTTGCAATAACACGGTCTGTTTCATTAATCTTTAAATAATCAGCCGTATCCTTTGCATTGCTAAATACATTTTTATGAGTAAGCATTGCACCTTTAGGCTTTCCAGTTGTACCAGAAGTATATAGAATGATCGCCACATCTTCTTCTTGGAGCTCTGGAGCTTCAAAAAGATGACTGCCTGACCCAACAAAGCTAGTAAATGATTTCAATTTTGGATACACTGATAGCTTCGTTATATCTAATGGCTCTTGATCATCTTGCTTAGGAGTCTCACAATAAATAACTTGCTCAACCTTAGGAAGTGCTGCACTCATTTTTTCAAAAAGTGGGATTAACAGGTCTAGACCCACTACTACTTTCACATCGCCATTGTTAAGAATATAGCCAATCTCTTCCGGAGTATAGATTGGATTGATTGGAATTACAGTCGCACCAGCTCGTAAAGCACCATAAAGTGCAATGACAAAATGGGGACTATTCCCAAGAAGTAGACCAACATGATCTCCCTTATGTACTCCCATCTTTGTTAATGCATCTGCAAATTTTGATACAGCTGCATCTAACTCACGATAAGAACTTTGAGTATTCAGAAAATAATAAGCAGGCTTATCTCCGAATTGTAAAGCATTTTCATGTAATTTTTTACTAATATTCATACATTTCCCCCTCTTATGAATGAATAGTCACTCATTTTATTTACTATTAATAATTATATTTCATGAAAACGTTTACTTCAAGGAGAGTTTTTAGAAATAAGGAATTTTTCCCAATATAAAGTAAAAAATGATTATTTCGAAATATTACTTTACTATTCTTTTTTCCAATTCCAACCAGACTTGGCTAACTCAATCTTCCCCATATACTGTTCTTTTGCCTCTTGAATTAAATCTGAATGGGTGCCAAAGTGAGGAAGGTGAGTTAACAGCATTTCTCCTACCTGAGCTTCCATTGCTAGCTTACCTGCATCGGTGCTTGTCATATGACCTGATCCTTGCCCATCCATCCCCTTATAAAGATTACATTCGCAAATTAATAAGTCTGAATCCTTCGCAAATGAAATCATTTCATCAAAAAAGGATGTATCAGCCGTATATGTAACCTTTGCATTTATCGTTTCAATTCGCATTGCATAACACGGAGCTGGATGCTTTGTTTTAAGAAACGAGATTCTGAATGGCCCAACCTGTATGGTTTCAGTTGGATTGTATACTACACCTGTTGTGATCTCCTTATAAGTTAAATTGGCAAAGTTAGGTTCATCCTCTTGATGACCATAGACAGGGAGAGAAGGTAGGTTTTCTCCTAGGTACCCTTTGATTAGACGAGCATACTGCAGTGTGCCTAGATCACAAACATGATCATGATGATAATGTGAGAGTATGACTGCATCAAGATTTTCAGGGTTTATATAGTTTTGAAGCTGTGATATAACACCACTTCCACAATCAACAAGTAATTTAAAGTCTTCATCCTCAAATAAGTATCCAGAAGTTGCTTCATTTTTTGCTGGATATCCACCCCAATAGCCTATTACTGTTAGTTTCATATACGATGACCTCCTCTTATTAACCTATATTTTACCAAACAAAATAGACATTCATACATTTTGAAAACTGTTACAAAACAGTTGTTGACTTATAAACCATTGTTATAATACAATGAAAATAACAAAACCAAGGGGGTATGTGACGACATGTTAATCAAAAGCACAGAGTTCTTTAGAAACCTTCCACCAAAGCAATGCATGGAATGTGGTAAGGAAATTGATGAACAGCATGAATGTTATATGAATCATTGCGATAACTGTAACAAGATTGGCGATTAATTGTCCTCCACCATATACTGTTATTTACTCCCTTAGAATGTCTAAGGGATTTATTTTTTTAGAACAAAAGGCGGCAGCATCCCGGTTAGCTCCGACTAGTATATTTAAAAAAGAATCTGTATCAAAACTGATACAGATTCTTAGCTTTATCCTTTTACCGAACCACCTAACAATCCTCTTACAAAGAAGCGCTGTAACGCAAAGAACACCGTAAGTGGCATAATCATCGATACAAATGCTGCAGAAGTTAATAGGTGCCAGTCATTACCTCTAGAACCTACCATGTCCGCAATTCTCATTGACAGAACTTGAACATCAGGACTTGAACCTAAAAATACAAGGGCTACTAAGTAATCATTCCATACCCATAGAAACTGGAAAATCCCTATAGACGCTAAAGCTGGTATAGAAAGAGGAAGAATTAATTTAGTGAAAATAGTAAAGTTTGAAGCCCCGTCAATAAAGGCTGACTCAAAAATATCCTTTGGAAGCTGACTTATATAATTATATAGAAAATAAGTGGCTAGTGGTAAGCCGAAAGCGGTATGAGCGAGCCAAATCCCTAGATAGCTACCATTTAAACCTAGTGCCGTGTAGTCCTTCAAAATGGGAATGAGTGCTACTTGTAAGGGGACGACTAATAGTACAATGACGATTACAAACAGAAGTCTTCTACCTGCAAAATTTAGCCAAGCAAAGGCATATGCCGCAAACGTTGCAATCAATAAGGGCAGGATGGTAGCTGGAACTGCGACAGTTAATGTGTTCAAAAAGGTCTTTGTAAGATTGCTTCCCTGCTCTGTCATTGTCTGCCCATTCCCTAAGGTAATTTGATATTGTTTACCTCCAAGAACTGCTTCATAATTTTCTAATGTAAAGTTAGTATTCATTGTCCACGCTTTTTCCTGAACATGAATGGTACGTGCTCGCCTATTCTCCCAAATCAATCGTGTCTGATTTGAAAGGACGACTCCTTCATTTAATTGTTCATTAGTAAAGGTTTCACCATTCACCTCTATCGGTTGTCTAAGATCTGTATCTTCTGGAAGAGAAATGGTCTCTTCCGTTACCCAATCCTGATGTGGAAAGATTGTCCACCAACCTGTTTCTAAAATATCATCTGCTGGTCTAAACGAGGAAATAAATAATCCAAGTGTCGGAATTAACCAGATAAGACAAATGAAGATCAACACTGTATTAACTAACCACTTTGAAGATTTCTTTCGTTTTCTCTCCATTAGAATCCCCCCTGTTTTCGGAACTGTCTTAAATTAATAATGATGACAGGGATGATCGCAATTAGTAAGACAATCGCAAGTGTAGAGCCATATCCAAAGTTTCGATACATAAAGAACTGACGATAGAATTGAGTCGCCACTACATCTGTACCATATTGGCCCCCAGTCATGACCATAATAATGTCAAATATCTTCAATGTGAAAACAATGATAGTCGTAGAAACTGTTAAGATCGTGCCTGATATATAAGGAATAATAATTTTAAAGAAAATCGTAAACTCGTTTGCACCATCAATTCGAGCTGCCTCTAATAATTCCTCTGGTATTCCTTTCAGTGCAGCAGAGAATAGAACCATAGCAAATCCAGTCTGCATCCAGATTAAAATAACAATTAAAAATAAGTTATTCCAAGGCTGCAGTAGACTAGTCCAAGCTTGTGGCTCACCCCCAAAGGCAACCACGATTGCATTTAAGAGTCCAACCTGTTGATCCCCCGGCTGGTAGTAATAAATAAATTTCCAAATTACTCCTGCGGCTACCATTGAAATAGCCATTGGCATAAAGATAATTCCTTTTGCTATTTTCTCAAAGCTGCTACGATCAGCCAGTACCGCAATAAGTAAACCTAAGACCACACAAAGCGTGGCTCCAATAGCAACCCAAAGAACATTATTACGTAAAGCCGTTAATAGTAATCGGTCAGTAAAAACTGCTAGATAGTTTGACAATCCAACAAATTCTGTTGAATCTGGTCCAAACAAGCTTAAGTAAATGGTTCGTAAAGTCGGTAGGAGTAATAACCAACCTAATAAAAGGGCAACGGGTCCAATGAAAATATATGGTTGGAGAAAGCTCCTAATTCGATCTGGATAGTGCTCCACTAACCAGTTTAAAGAGTAGTAAATCGTATAAATCCCAAAAACACCCCAAATGATGGCCAACAATGCATATAGAGCTGGATTTAACGGGACATCACGCAGGAATATAAAAATACTAGTGTGCAGAACGATATTTGCAATTGGTATAATGATTGACAGTAGGATTAGATTAACAGGCGATGTTTTCTTTGCCTCAACACTCATATAACCCCTCCCTTACACTTCATTAAATACTGAAGGACTGGACTAAATGTCCAGTCCAATTGGAATCAAAACTTATTTATTAAATCCTGCCTGTATTTCCTCAAGAGCCTGTTCTAGCTCCACATTTCCACTTACATAATCTGTAATACCTTTCCAGAACGTACCAGCACCAACAGAACCAGGCATTAAGTCAGAACCATCAAAGCGAATGGTGTCAGCATTTTGTACAAGTTCTGCCATACGTCGCTCAACATCTGTTGTATACCACTCTGGGTCTGCGTCATTCATTGGTCCAACAACTCCACCAGATTGAATCCAACTCTTGATGGATTCTCCTTTAGTAAAGAATTCCATGACTGCGCGAACTTCTGGACGGTCATTAAACATTGCATAGATATCTCCTGCAACTAAAACTGGCTTACCATATTCCTCGTTAATTGGTGGTAAATAGAACCAATCATAATCTTCTCCAGCAACTGTACCTTCTGGGAAAAAGCTTGTAATGAAACTACCTTGACGATGCATATAAGCACTTGGAGGACTATCAAACAACGGCTTCGGTGCATCACCAAATGAGGTTGTTACAATAGACTTTCTTCCACCATATACATAGTTTTCTGTAAACCAAAGATTTGACATGACTTCAAAAGCATTTTTAACTTCTGGAGAGGTAAATGGTAACTCACCTGTTACCCACTTATCATAGTTTTCAGGTGTAGTTGTACGTAGCATAATATCCTCGATCCAGTCAGTGGCTGGCCAACCAGTTGCAGCACCTGATTCAATACCTATTGCCCATGCTGAATCACCATCTGCGGCAATTTGATCTGATAATTCTAGCATTTCTTCCCAAGTTTCAGGAATTTTATAGCCTGCTGCTTCAAACTCTGCTTTTGGATACCATACTAAACTCTTTACATTACTACGGTTCCAAATACCAGTCATATATTCTTCTCCGTCTTTACCTTCCATAGTCGCCATATCTAACCAACTTTGGTTATACTGCTCTTTTAGATAGTCTTCCTCTAAGAAAGTGGACACATCAACTGGTAATCCTTGTTTTGCAAACGTAGCTAATAGTCCAGGTTGTGGAAAGTCAGCGATGTCAGGAGCATTTCCACCTTCAACACGAATCGAAATAGTAGCTTCAAATTCTTTAGAACCTTCATACTGAATATCAATTCCTGTTTTCTCTTCAAATTCCTTAATGCTATTTTCAAACTTAACTTGGTCAGCATCAGTAAAAGGTCCAAACATTGTAACTGTGCTACCCTTGAATTCACCAGCATATGCCTGTTCTAATGTTCCTTCTGCACCACCAGCACCCTCTGTTTCTGTCTTTTCTTCTTCTTTTGCTTCCTCATCACCACCACCGCCACAACCAGCTAAAAGCATGGTAAACATAGTCAGTACTGATGCAAAAGAGATCAGCTTTTTAAAAAATGATGCTTTCATTACCTAACCCCCAATTTAATTATTTATGGATGAAAATGAATGGAAATAACCCTCTATAAATGCATAGGCTACCGTGTTAAACATTTGTATTATGTACATCAGATAGCAAACTATCCCTTTTTGTGGAGTTGTTTCCATTGCAAATCATGTATCTCAGGAATTATTGTTTACTAATGTTGGCGAAATAAACAAAACCTGAATATAAAAAAAAAAATCCAAAAAAGGGAAACCTTTATAAAAAGGTTTCCCAAACTAGTTTATATTATTAATAAGTTCCTTCTCACTATCTTTATCTCTGTACATTACTTGAGATTTTACTTAGCACTACTGTAGACATTGCATCAACAAATTCTGGCTTAGCATTTGGCATTTCAGGTCTATAGTAGCTCACACCCAGTTCATCTGTAACTGTTTTACATTCAACATCGTTATCAAATAATACTTCTAGATGGTCTGATACAAACCCAACAGGTATATATACAAATGCCTTATATTGCTTTGCCTCGTATAAATCTCTAGTTAGATCCTGAACATCTGGCCCAATCCATGGTTCTGGAGTATTTCCAGCACTTTGCCAGCCCACCTCATAAGCCGTAATTCCAGCTTGCTTAGCAATTAAATCAGCTGTTTCTTGTAGCTGATTAGGGTACGGGTCACCAGCAGCAATAATTTTCTCAGGAAGACTATGTGCCGAAACAATTAAAACAGCATGATTTCGCTCATCCTCAGTCATTGAGGCATATGTAGTCTGAAGTTGATCCACCCAATATTGGATAAATTTAGGCTCATTATACCAACTTTCAACACTATAAATTGTTGGTCCACCAATCTTTTCAGATTCTTCCTTAGCACGACCATTATAAGACTTGATGCTAAATGTTGAAAAGTGAGGTGCTAATACAATACTAACCGCCTCTTCTATCCCGTCTTGTTTCATTTGTTGAACAGCATCTTCAACAAAAGGTTCTATATGTTTTAATCCTAAGTACATTTTAAACTCAATGTCATCCTGAATTTTATTCAAATGACTCTCAAGTGCTTCTGCTTGTTCTAATGTAATCTTAGCTAATGGAGAAATACCACCAATTGCTTCATAGCGTTGTCTTAAATCTTCTAGACTTTCTGGTGACGGTTTTCTTCCATGACGAATATGTGTATAAAAACGTTCTAAATCTTCCTCTTTATATGGAGTACCATAGGCCATAACTAATAAACCCATTTTTTTCTTCATACTAACATCCCTTCCCCATTACATTCTAGATGAGCTATATTCATGTACAAAAGTAGTTAACTTTTTAAGTGTTTCAACGTTGACTTCAGGAAATACACCGTGTCCTAAATTAAAGATATAACCAGGTTGTTTCATTCCTTGATCAAGAATAATCTTAACACGCTCTTCAATCACATCCCATGGAGCTAAAAGGTACGAAGGATCTAAGTTCCCCATTACAGGCTTAGTAATTCCTTTCTCACGAGCTTCATTAATTTGAATGCGCCAGTCCAGACCAACCACATCTAAAGGTAGGTCATGCCATTCATTAACTAAGTGACTTGCGCCCACACCAAACATAATTAGAGGCACGTTTTCTTCTTTTAATGCCGTAAAGATTCTTTCCATCGTCGGTTTAATAAACACACGATAATCTTCTACATTTAGTTGGCCAACCCAAGAATCAAAAATTTGAAATGCTTTTGCGCCAGCTTCAATCTGTGATTTTGCATATGTAATTGTCATATCAGCCAATTTATCCATTAGTAAGAACCATGCTTTACTTTCACCGTACATGAATGCTTTTGTCTTATGATAGCCTTTAGAAGGGCCGCCTTCAATCATATAGCTCGCAAGTGTAAACGGAGCACCAGCAAAACCAATTAATGGAACCTCAAGCTGCTCTCTTGTTAATAATTTAATGGTATCGAGTACATATGGCACATCCTGTTCAGGATGAATTTCTCCCAGTTTCTCAACGTCACCTAGCGACTTAATTGGATTTGAGATGACAGGACCGATTCCAGCTTTTATATCAACATCTACTCCAATTGCGGGTAGTGGAGACATAATGTCCTTATATAGAATCGCAGCATCAACATTATACTGATCGACAGGGAGCTTAGTAACATATGCACAAAGCTCTGGTTGATGGGTGATCTCAAATAAAGAATACTTCTCCTTAATCTTTCTGTATTCCGGCTGTGATCTACCAGCTTGTCTCATATACCAAACTGGTACATGGTCTGTTTTTTCTCCTCTACAGGCCTTTAAATATGTATCATTAAACGTTGTTATTGCCATTATTCCACACCTTCCGTATCTGACTAATCTATCCATTATTTTTCTATTAACCCACTATACTATACAACATTTATAAAATTTGTGTCGAGATTGACCATACAATTCATAAAAAAGTCAAGATTTGCTTATATTTGTGGCGGTTTTATTACTTATTTAGACTAAAAGTTATAACACTCAAAGTGGTTTTCTTCTAGCTTTCATTCTAAACAGATTCAAAAAAAATGCCTCTTATATTTAATAAGAGGCTACGATCCGATTTTCGCTCTTACAGTGTTTGAAGGTGTTCCGCTCTCTTCTGTTTGTGGATTATACGGGATCACTCGATAACTTGGGAGGTTAAATATATTCACATTTTCTACATCAAACTGTTCCTCTCCTGTTACCTCCCCAATTAAACTCCACTCATTGTCCTTTTCTTCATACACTTGATACATGACGCGCTGATCTTGGACAGAATTCCATTGTAACTGAACTGTAAATAATCCAAATGCTTTGAAGGTTAGATGTGCTGAAAGCTTCGTATCTTCTGGTAATTGTATTGGCTTTTCCAATTCGGCTACTCCACTTGGTGCTATAAAGCTTGCTGTTTCATCTAATTGTGATGATGAAAGAATCTTCTTAAAAAGAGTTGTTGGATAAGAACTTCCTTTTTTCAAATAATGTTGATCATCTGTAGTATCGTATCCCATCCATAAAGCACCAACTACATCAGGTGTATATCCTACAAACCACGCATCACGCGATGCACCGGGAATGTTCGTATAGGAAGTTGTCCCTGTCTTACCTGCTAGACTTCCACCAAACTCACCAGCTCTTGCTGTCCCCTCTTCAACAACTGACTCAAGCATTCGTGTAACATACCACGCGGTTTGAGGAGAGAAAACCTCTTTTTCAACGACTTCAGTAGAAGCGATTAATTCACCTTCTTGATTCGTCATTTTTTTGATAAAATAAGGTTCTACTACTTTTCCTTCCTTAGCGAAGGCCCGATAGGCTTTTGTCATTTCTAGTGGGGAGGTCCCCTTTTCGAGTCCACCTAAAGCGATGGCTAATCCTTTATCCGGTATTGAAATCCCAGCTTTATCAATATATTTCTTTCCTACATCAATGCCAATCTTATCTAATAACCATACAGCAGGTGCATTAGCAGAGCTCGTAATCGCATCATACATAGAGATTTTCCCTTTATAAACACCACTATAGTTTTCAGGAGAATAAGTACCATAGCTCAACTTTTGGTCAACTAGCAGTGAGTAAGGGTGATAATCCTCTTCTTCTAACGCAGGACCATAAACGGCTAAAGGCTTAAGTGTTGAACCTGGTTGCCGCTTTACAATTGTTCTGTTGATCCCCTTATGAACATAATTGCGGCCGCCTACAACAGCTAATACTCCACCATCTTTGGCATCCATTAGCACAAATGAACCCTCAACAGTTTCATCGGTACCCGGGAAAAATTCTTCTTTCTTAAAGAGCTCATACGCAACTTGTTGAACTTGAAGATCAATTGGTACTGTAATCATATACCCACCCGTCATTAACTCTTCATTTGACAAGTTAAATCGCTGCTTAGCTTCTTCCATAACCATATCAATGTAAGTAGCAAAAGCAGGATTTTTAGCATAGTCATTCGCCTGTAAAGTAACAACCTTCCCCTTTGCCCTAACTGCTTCTTCAGAACTAATAAATCCCTTCTTGTCCATCATGTCGATTACAAGATTACGACGTGATGTACTCTTATCAATATCATTAATAGGAGAGTAATAAGTAGGACTTTTAGGGATTCCCGCTAGTAGCGCCCCCTCTTCAAGAGATAACTCTGAAACAGTTTTATTGAAGTAAAGCTGTGCTGCCGTTTCAATTCCATAAGCACCATGCCCAAAATAAATCTGATTCAAATACATTTCTAACAACTTCTTCTTACTATATCTTCGTTCAAGATTAATGGAGATGATTGCTTCCTTAGTTTTTCTTAACCATGTTTTCTCATTAGAAAGAAATACATTTTTAGCAAGTTGCTGTGTGATGGTACTGCCGCCTTCCACTTTACTACCTGCAATTAAATCTTTGTATAGTGCTCTAACAATAGCTTTGAGATCAATTCCATGGTGATCGTAGAATCTTGCATCTTCAATGGAAATAAATGCCTCTTGAACATGTGATGGTATTTGATCGATCGTCACGAGATCACGGTCTTCAATATAAAGCTTTGAAATAACACTCCCGTTTTGATCTACCAGTGTCGTTGTTGAATCCATCACTAGCTTTTGTTCATCAATAACCTTATTTCCAGCAAGTAATATGAAGATATAGCCTGTTAGTCCGATAACGAATGTCAAAACTATAGCAATTGCCCCAACTAGTAGCTTTCGTTTCATATTTTGCCACCTCTTTTTCATTACGTCCTACTATCATACACGAATACTATTTTAACTTTTCTCTTGTTACAAGATTCGTTTTCTATCCTTTTCCTCATTTAGTATCCTATAAACCTAACCTGATTATGTATGAATTTCCAAAAGCACCTAATTTTACTTACTGCCTAACAATCTATATAATGTTCATAAGGAGGGTTTGACATGAAAATATACATAACAAGTGGAACACAAGATTATTTACAAAAAATTGTCGATGAAAACGAAGGACAAACTTTAATCCTACTGCAAGATATTGATGAGCAAACCATGTTACTCCATGAGACTAACAATGAAACTATATTTAATGAAGGTAGAGAATATGAAGTTCTAGATCAAACCGGTGAATTAACGAGTACTGGTTATGCTGTTTTAAACAATATACCTGTAACAGACGAAGGGCGTCCTTTATTTGAATATCGTTTTAAAAACCGCGCACGTATGGTTGAGGATGAACCTGGATTCGTTGCAATTCGAGTGTTACGACCACTAAACAGCGATACCTATATTATTTTAACTCTATGGCAAAGTGAAAAAGACTTCCTTAGCTGGCAAACCTCAAAAGCATATGATCACGCTCATAAAAAGCGTGGGACAGCCGAAGGTGTTGATCAGCAACCTATTTTCCCAAGGCCTTCATACGCAACAAAATATAATATCGTAGAATTAAAATAGGAAATAGAGGCATATTGAAATCTAAAGTGTACCCTTTGTAAAGGACATTTTAATCTTAATATGTCTTTTTTTGTGCTCATTTCAAGTTTACCTCTTTCCTTCGATACGAAATAACGTCGAATGATACGGAATACCCTCAGATTATTTCCATGGAAATACAAATAACCGACAAAATATCACCCTACTTTTTTAAAACCTACATTTCCATACTAAAAAGTCCTTCGTTTTCACTTTTTTCAGCAAAAAATATCAAATAAATGCGTAATCACCCTCTCACACGATTCTGCTTCCATCATATTCAGTAGTTTTCCTGCATCAGAAGTCATAGCCGTTAGCGTGCCATTAGTGTTTATTCTGGGGATTGTTACGACCATCGTTACCCTCTCCTTACTTTTCCCACCTAATTGTTCATTATGGGCCCCTCAAGAGGTTCCTTTTTTAAAAGATAAGAAAGTATTTAATTTTAGTGTTGTCCTTAAACGGATTTTTGTAGTAATCCCGCTCCAGCACCTCGAGGTCAAATAATGCGAACATCTGCATGGTTATCTATTTTTCTAGTTAAGGTATGAATTGGAAAGCTACTAAATATCCATACTACATTCATATCATGATTATCCATTCTAAAGAAGGGTACCTGAAATGAAAAAACTAACAGACTGGGTAAGAGAAAGTCAAAAGCAACAGAATAAACCAGAAGTTCAGCCTGATAAGAAAACGCCTTTACAAAGGGACCTAGCCTTTTCTATTCAAAAGATTAAGAAAGATATAGGACAAAGTCCGGATGTCATTATTCGAGAGATGGTTATTGGAAAGGAAACGAAAACGAAGATTGCTGTCATTTATATTGATGGACTTGTTGATAAACAGTTTGTGCATGAATTTATCCTTACTCCTTTGCTTTATTCTATTAGAGAATCTTGTCTCGGAGACGTTAGTTTAACTGGAGAGTCATTTTATGAAATCCTTAAGGACTACTCTCTAACAATCGGTGAACTGACAACCTTAGAAAGTTATGAGGATGTACTTAATAGGGTATTATCTGGAGATACCGTCTTATTCTTAGATGGTGAGGCTAGTAGCTTTTCCCTTGGAACAAGAGGATGGGAAGGTCGCGGAGTAGAGGAACCTTCTACAGAACAAGTGATTCGAGGACCAAAGGAAGGTTTTACAGAAACAATCCGAACAAATACCGGCTTGATTAGAAGACGAATTAGAGATAAGAATTTAATGTTTGAATACGTTCAAATAGGAAGGCGTTCAAAAACAGATGTATCTATCGCTTACATGAAAGACTTAGCGGATGAAAAAATAATACAAGAGGTCAGAGACAGACTTTCACTAATTGATATTGATACTATTCTAGAGGGAGGGTACATCGAAGAATTAATTCAAGATGAGACGATGACTCCTTTTCCAACTGTGTATAACACAGAACGACCGGATGTTGTGGTTGGTGGGCTCATGGAAGGAAGAGTTGCTATTATAGTAGATGGTACTCCTTTTGTTTTACTTGTTCCTGCCTTGTTTATCCACTTTATGCAATCAAGCGAGGATTACTATCAACGTGCCGACATATCCACATTAATACGTTTGTTGAGGTTTACCGCATTTCTTATGTCATTATTAGTCCCATCTGCCTATATAGCTGTGACAACCTATCATCAAGAAATGTTACCTACTGCATTACTTGTCAGTCTTTCAGCTCAGCGAGAAGGTGTACCCTTCCCTGCAGTTGTTGAAGCCCTAATCATGGAGTTAACCTTTGAGATATTACGAGAAGCTGGACTTAGAATGCCACGTGCCATTGGATCAGCTATTTCTATCGTTGGAGCCCTTGTAATTGGACAAGCAGCCGTAGAAGCTGGACTTATCTCTGCAACAATGGTCATTGTTGTATCCTTGACAGCTATTAGTAGCTTTGTTATTCCAAAATTCAATATGAGCATATCTACAAGAATCTTACGGTTTGGGTTTATGATTCTTGCGGCTACATTTGGGTTATTCGGAATTATTTTAGGACTCCTTGGATTAGTATTTCATTTAACAAGCCTTCGCTCATTTGGTATTCCCTACATGGCGCCTTTTGCTCCAATTATAACGAGCGATCTTAAGGATACATTAGTCCGTACGCCATTATGGAAAATGAATACGCGTCCAAGACTTATTAATCAAAAAGATATCATAAAAAACAAAACACCAGAACCAGATACTAAAACTTCTACAAGTCATTTAAATCAAGGTGATAAGAATTGATATTGTCTAATAAAACAAGAGCAATTTGTATAATATTAGTTTCCTGCTTGGTATTTAATCTAGCTGGGTGCTGGAGTAGGAATGAATTAACAGAATTAGCCATAGTAAGTGGGATGGGAATTGACTTAGTAGATAATGAATACATACTTACGGTTCAAGTATTAAACCCAGGTGAGATTGCCGGTAGTTCATTATCTAGTCGTTTACCTATTACCTCTTATGAATCTAAAGGAAGAAGTATATTCGAAGCTATTCGAAAACTTTCTAAACAAGCTGCAAAGCGACTATACTTCGCACATTTACGTTTAGTCGTCATTAGTGAAGATGCAGCAAAAACTGGAATTGGCAGAATGTTGGAGCTAATGTCAAGAGACCATGAATTTCGTACAGATTTTTATCCTGTAATTGCAAAAGGGGAAAAGGCATCTAAGACACTTAAGATTTTAACAGCGATCGAAAAAAATCCTGCAAATAAAATTTTCACTACATTGGATGTTTCTCATTCCTATTGGGCAGCTACCCTTGGAACAAATTTAGACGACATAATATCAGAAATGACTTTACATGGAGATAATGCTGTATTAGCTGGTATTTTATTGGAAGGTAATCCTGAAATCGGAAACAGATTAGATAATGTGGAGATGATTCAGTCTGCAGCATCCATTAATATAGATCATTTGGCAATTTTTAAAGGTGATAAGTTAATTGGATGGTTGAATGAAGATGAAAGTAAAGGTCATAACTATTTAACAGATAATGTGGATAGTACAGTAGTAGTGGTGGATTGGAAAGATGGTACCATCACGTTTGAAGTTAGAGATACAAAGTCAATGGTTAAAGCAACTATTAAAGATAATGAACCTCAGATACTCGTAACCCTTTCGACTGAAGTAAATGTTGGAGAAGTACAAGCAAAGGTAGATTTACTGAATGAAGAGACGATAAAAGAGCTTGAAGAAGAAATAAGTCGCAATCAAAAAGAAAAAATAATGGGAGCTATTGAAAAAGCAAAAGAAATGCAATCTGACATTTTTGGTTTTGGTGAACTGATACATAGAAAGGACCCTAAGCTATGGAAGAGTATAAAGGAAAACTGGAATGAAGAAGGTTTTGTGAATGTAGATGTGGAACTTGAGGCCACTACTAGCATCAGACGACTCGGCACGACTAACGAGCCATTTCTTAATGAAATACAAGGTGGGTCATAATGTATGATGTATGTTAAACTCCTATTTTTTTTACTCATCGTGAGTACAATCTATTATATAGAAACAAAAAAGTTAAAAAGAAGAGATATGAAGAAGGAAATGAAAATATATACAATATTTCTAATGTTCTCTTCGGTCGTGTTTATTATTGAGTTAATGGAAATTGAGGTCCCCAACCCCTTAGAAGGAGTGAGAGTGATCTTTGAACCAATAGGAAGAACAATTGAACAGTTGTTTACGAGTGGAGGGTAACAGGATGAACAATGAAACCGTTTATATAAGTCCTCGTCAGTTTTCCATCTTAACATCGTTATTCGTAGTGGGTAGTGCAGTATTGTTTATCCCTACTATTTTAGTGGGCGCTGCAAAACAAGATGCATGGATTTCTGGTCTATTAGGAATTTTGTTTGGAATTTTACTAGCATGGTTTTATGGGAATTTGAGTAAAATTGATCCGGATAAAAGTTACATACAATTGTGTATGTTTTCATTTGGAAAATGGGGAGGGGGGCTCATTGCCATCCTTACTTTTACATTTCATATCATTTTATCTTGTTTACTTTTATTTGATATTGGGGATTTTTTATTGACACATATCCTAATTGGCACTCCCATAGAAGTAATTTACTATATGTTCATTCTTGCAGTAGTGGTTTATAGTACTAGATTGGGAATTGAGCCAATAGCCCGCTCTGCAGAAATTTTTTTCCCATGGTTATTTATGCTATTTATTTTAATTTCGTTATTTTTATTACCTCAGATACAAGGTATAAATATCTTACCAGTTTTTGAAGATGGCATCCTCCCCATTCTTAATGGAACCTATTTTTTCATTGGTTTCCCTTTTGTAGAGATGATTCTATTGCTCATGATTACTCCCCACATTTATGATAAAACTAAGATTACATCCTCTTTTATTAATGGAGTCGTTTTAGGATCATTCATCCTTTTCGTTCTTGTAGTCATGTGTATATTAGTGCTTGGTCCAGGCTTCTCGATGAGAAATGAATTTCCTATATATGTTTTGGGGAAAAAGGTAAGTATAGGGAACTTTCTTGAGCGAGTTGAAGTAATCATTGCGATCATTTGGTTTTTAAGCATTTATTTTAAATTAACTATAGTCAGTTATTCATTTCTGGTTGGTTTAAGTCAGTTACTTAATATGAAAGACTATAGGCCGCTAACCTTTCCATTTGCTGTTCTAATTATCCCTTTAACATTATTGGTTATTCCTAGTAGCATTTATCTCAAAGAATTCTCAAAGCATGCTACTACCCCATATATGATATTCATTGGATTTATTTTACCATTATTAGTTTATATGGTTTCTAAGTGGAAGAAAAAAAATGAGACTTCTTGACGGTACCTAAACGGACGTTCAATTTCTAATCCTCATAACGCAGGATAATAACAGAGAAATGTAATCTTATATCTATAGACGGCTTGCTATATAAATTACACTTTCACGTAGGCACTTTCTTACGGTTACAATTGGATTGGCCGTGCGATGTTTTTAATATGAGTCATTTCCAATAGAAAGTGCCGTATGATTAACCATGATACGGCACTTTTTATTCTGATGTATTCTTAGCATTTTTCAAAAGCTTGCTTTTATTTATTTTTCTTTATGGGAAGATCTCCCTGGTATTACGCAGCCTTCTGGACCACAATCTAACCCATTTTTCAACAGTGCTTCCTCTGCTTTTTCTTTATCCAACTGTTTCTGCTGCCATTCAACATCAATGGTTGGAGAGAATTTCTCAGGATGTCGTATATACCAACGTTGCTTTCTAATCAAAAAATTATCAGTATCGAGAAGTAGAGCTTCATCTAATTCTTTTAATGCCTCTTCCTTCTTACCAGTCTTTGAATACTCCATCCCAAGTTTAAATTTTGTTTGGGAAAGTTGTTTCTCTAAATCAGTTACATTGTTTGCTGGGTTGTAATACTCATCATCTAAGACAACCTGATCCACTTCACCAGATAGTAATTTTTCTACTGCATGAACATGTTCTGGGTTCGTCACACTAAAGCCTTGTTTTATCAGCCGGATTGTTCCCTGTTTATCAATAAAGATTCCGTTTGGTACAATTTTGAATCCAAATAAATTAGCTAATATATTTTCCGAATCAACAACGGTTGTAAATGTATGATTTTCGGCATAAGGCTTTGCGACTTCTGCCCCTTGAATATCTACCGAAACCGATAAAATCTCAAAATCCTGCTCCTTGAACGTATCATAAAAATGCTGCCACCCTGGCAGTTGCTCACGACATCTTCACCATGATGCCCACATAAAAATAAGGGTGTTTTTCCCTTTATAGTCGCTGATTGCTACTGGATCACCATTTAAATTTGTTAGGGTTACGTTTTTCATCTCAGTTAATAACATAAAAAGTCCCTCCTTCAAGTAGATTATATCTGATTTTTCAGTTATTTTTCAAACTATTAGCACAACAGTTTGGTATTATTACAAAATTCAGGATGTATCTTGACAAACAAAAGGCCTTTAATAAAATAAAGGGCCTTTTGTTCTTTCTATTCGATGATTAATTCACCATTCTCTCCTTAATATCCTCCGCTACTTCTTTGCCATTTTTGATACATGCTCCAATACCAACACCAAAATAGGAACAGCCTGCTAATATCACATTCGGGAAAAGTGACTTCATCTTTTGGTCAAGTTTAGAAACCGTTTGTCCATGTCCTAAGTGATAATTTGGCATGTTCTCGTTCCAATGTGTGATTTCCACAACCTTAGGTTGATTGGTGATTCCAATACTCTTTTCGATATCAGACATTGCTTGTGATAATATATGTTCTTCATTTAATGTCTTAAGCTTTTCGTATGAGGGATTGGAGCTTTTGTAAAATAACCTTACTAACAGATTACCTTCCTTGGAAGTGTGTGACCATTTCCTACTAGTCCATGTGCAGGCATCACACTGTAATTCATGATGGTCAGGAACAATAAAACCTGTTCCATCTTCAGGTAAGTTACGGTCTGACACATCAAAACCAAGGTAAACACTAATTAATGAGGAATTCTTTAGCTGGTCGAACTCTTCGTTTAACTCTGTACTTTGGAGTATATCCTGTGTTACGTCATGAGGAATCGCAGTCACAACATAGTCAGCCACTATAGAATCATGATTGGAAAATTGGATTTCGTAGCCACTTTCCCTTTTCATGACTTTGGTAGTCGTTACCCCTTTAATGATTTCTACCTCTTTTAATTCTTCTTCAAGCTTATGAATGATTGATGATAGGCCATTCTTAAAAGTTAGAAACTTAGGTTTTGAAGATTGGAATTTCTCTTTGTTCATTGATAAACCTTTTATAATACTTCCATACTTGTTTTTATATTCTAGTAAATACGGAAGTGTGGAACCTAAGGTTAGTGTGTTTAACTCTCCTGAATAAACTCCAGATAAGACAGGAGCTATTTGCTCCTCTACTAATTCTTTCCCGAAAAAATACTCTAAGAATTCTCCAACAGAACTTTCCAACGTAAAATGCTCATTTTTCGTCTCAAAGTCTTTTAGGGCTTCCTGTTTTCCACCTTCCGAAACAAGGGTGCTACTAAATAGAGACTCTTTACTCATTGGAATCCCAAATATGGAATCAGCAGGGATAGCGTGTAACTGACCCTCTTTATAAATAAACGAGACGCCGGTTGCGTTATAAGCAACCTCATTTTGTAAATGCAATTCCTCAATTAGTGGCATGACACTCTCATGACGAGCCACGATTGAATCGGCACCTGTTTCCATGATGAATCCGTCTTGCTCAACGCTGTTAATTTTCCCTCCTAAGAATTGATTCTTCTCAACGAGGATCAATCTCATATCTAGATCTTGTTCGTTTTTTAACTTTTGTAAATAATGCATCGACGATAAACCTGTAATTCCACCGCCTATTACAACAACTGTTTTCATATTTACTCCTTTATATAGGAACTAGATTTTTTCATATCTTTATTTTATCAAAAAAACGGGAAAACTTGCGAGGACAAACATCACACTAAAAACCTGAAACCTTTATTTAGTAATCTACATAGTCTAAAATGGATATAGTATTTATTTTCCAAAATCATTAATTAAAGGTATGCATGCTGATGAAAATTAAGAGATTCACTTTTGTTGGAGGAAGAATAATCAAAACGGGAATTGCTGTATTTTTAACAGCATTTATTTGTCATATTTTAAACTGGCCAGCTATGTTTGCTGTCATTACAGCGATTGTGACGATTGAGCCTACTGTTGCTGATTCGGTAAAGAAGGCTTTTGTCAGATTCCCCGCTTCTGTCATTGGTGCGGCTCTAGCCGTTTTGTTCACTTTCCTATTCGGGGATAGCCCATACTCTTATGCGCTAGTTGCTCTCTCAACCATAATAGCCTGTCATAAATTAAAACTTCACGACGGAACATTAGTTGCTACCTTAACAGGGGTTGCAATGATTTCTACCGTTCATGACCATTATTTCGCTTCACTTTTTATTAGATTAGGAACGACTAGTATAGGACTCATTGTCTCAACTTTAGTGAACTTTTTTATACTGCCACCTAACTATTCGAAAACCATTTCAAACGAGATACAATTGCTTTTATCCAAAACAGGAGAAATTTTGGACAAGCGTGCAAAGGAGTGGTTTCACGAACAGCCTGTAGATAAAAAACTCAGGCAAGATTTTCAACAATTAGTAAAAGAAATAGATAAGACAGAAACAGTTTCTCAATATCAAAAAGAGGAATGGAAATATCACCGTGTAAGTCGTAAGGAAATTAGGCTTTTTCATTATGGGTTTAAAAAATTGGTTATCATACGTCAACTAGCCTACCATACAGGAAATCTTGTTTACCTCCCATTTTATCAATTAAAAATGGATCGTGAATGTAAGGAATTAATCCTCTGTACGGTAGCATCCATTAAGAGTATGTTAAGTGATCAAGAGTTTATTTATAAAGAGGACTTTCATGAGAACATGGAGAAAGTTAAAACTGTATTTACACAGCAAAACCCAAAAGAGGATGAAATGATTAGCACTCCGGACCATCACCATCTTATTTCACCGGAAACTGTCATTCTATATGAATTACTTTCAATCCATGACCTTATTGATGAATTATGTAGAATTAAGACATGGGAAAAAAAGTATACTGGGGTAAGAGCAATGTCACAATAAGTTAGCTTTCTATAATAAGGTCCTTCTCTCACAATGAGAAAAGGACCTTTCGATTTTAACTATGGTTTTTCACTTATTAGACACCTTGTTCCTTATATCTCCAGTGCTAAGATATCGCCCTATAGTTCTTTACCTTCTCGTTCAAGTACTGAAAACCATACAATAGTAAAGATTTAATAAAAAACAGAAGTGACAATTGGTAACTTTTTAATCGTTTTAACGTCCCAATACCTGACTTCTTTAAAAAAGATACGTAAGGATATACAAAGATTGAATCGATGATAAGATTTAGAATAATGTAAGCGAAGAACTTTCCGTATGTAAATTTTAAAATCCACATTGAACCTATTAAAAAGGGACCCCAAATTAAAGGGAATTCTCCTATTACTTTTGGGTGAATCGTCGCATGAAACTTCCACCACTTTCGCTTTTTAGCAACTATACTCTCCCCTCTCACAACTAAAGAAATGAAAAGACTTGCTAAGAAATATTTTTTAGCAGTACTTTTCCCCAATAACGGGAGAGTAAACCACGGTAGGATCATTAACAGCAATAAAAAAATTTTAGGATTTTTCATAAAACCTCCTTTTTGAAATCTTTATGTTGTTTTTCCTGAACACTATCATTTTTTCTTTTTTTCAACTGTTCCAATTGTCTCCGCTTTAGGAATATTATACAATCTACTCTTTGGTTCAAATATGGTTTGGGATGGCCAAAGTCCATGATGTCCAGAAAAGATGTAACTGGTTAGACAAGCAATAAAGAAATACTCCATTCCCTTATCACCGAACATTTCAACGCTTAATAAAAAGGCAGCAATAGGAGTATTCGCTCCGCCAGCAAATGCCGCAATCATACCCAGACCAGCTAGAAATGACATAGGCAAATCAATGAAAGTAGACAAAGTATTCCCTAAGGTTGCTCCCATAAAAAATAAGGGGATCGCTTCTCCACCGACAAAGCCCATACCAAGTGTTACCGCCGTAAATACAAGTTTAGCTAGAAAGGCGAAAGGTGGAACCTCTTCCTCGAATGATTGTTCTAACATTTCTAAACCACGACCATTATAGTCATCCGAACCTACAATTAAAGATAACACCACAATCAAAATACCCCCAATAAAGGCTCTAATCATATGATTTTTCTTTGTAACCTTCTCAGAAAAGTTTTGGATTCCGTGCCTTAGTTGACAATATAGTACACTTAAAAGACTAAAGATAACGGATACGAATATAACGGTGAGAAACATAGATATTGAAGCATTCGGAATGTTTTGTATTGTAAATTCTTCGTGCTTTACTGACCAAATTTCCTCTGAAATATAATGTCCGACAAAACTAGCAATTAGACAAGGAACCACGGCTTCATACTTCAGCTTTCCTATTGCCGTCATTTCCATCCCAAAAACTGCTCCTGTTATAGGTGCTCCAAACGCTGCACCAAATCCAGCACTTATTCCAGTCATTAGTACAACGTTCTTGTCAAATATGTTGGACTTAAAAAAACGATTTACTGCCTCTGAGATACTTCCTCCCATTTGTATAGCTGCCGCTTCTCTCCCAGTTGAACCACCAAAAATAACCGTAATAAATGTTCCTAAGTAAACAATTGGTCCCATCCGCCTAAGTACTGTAGCTTTATCGTGAATCGCATCTATAATTAGGTTATTACCTTTGGCCGCATCATTATCTTCTTTCTTCCCGTACTTCATATAAATGTAGCCAATAATCAAGCCACCTAAAGGAAGGAAATAGACTAGCCAAGAGTCTTTTTCACGAACCTCTCCTAGGTAATCGTTTAAATCCAATAAGGCTGCCGTAATCGAACCGACGATTCCACCAATTAAGACTCCTATAACAATCCATTTAGAAAGGGTGATCATAAATGTTTTATACTCAAGTTTTATATTCATCTATTTTTCCTCATTTCAAATGCTCTGGTGGATCTTGGACATGTTTGTTATTTGCTACCTCAGAAAATAAATCATTTGACTGCACAGAAGGAGTTTTAGGTACTAGACTAGAATCGGAAAGTTTACTATCCTTAATGGCTGCTAATATTTGTTGAATGTCTTCCTTGGTAGCATATTCCTTTTCCGGCTTAAGCTGATATCCTAATTGACCGTTAGATTCTATCGTAGCCCATTGTAAGTCGGTGATCCTTGGAATACTTTGCTGCCGTAATCGTACTTCGAGCATATCAACGGTTAAACGTAGTCGCCTTAAGTTCCTAACATTCAATTGGCCATTTTCAACCACCATTACCGATTTGCTATAAAAGAAGCTTTCGAGCTTATCAAATTTCATGACTAGATACTCTACAAAAATGAGTGTAAGTACAAGTAATAAAGTAATAACCATTGTAATCCAGATGTTTCTGTCACCCACCGGCTGAATTATTAATGAACCTACAGCAACCATCATGACAGTCTGTGCAACTGTAAGCTGTGAGATTGATTTTCTTCCTGCCAAACGCAAAATTAGAATTCCACCAATAACAATGACGATCGCTTTCCATATAAAATTTAAATCCAAACTGATTAACCCCCAAAACATAATTATTTATCCTAAATATGTTAAAGGTAGTATGGCTCATCATTTATGGCATTATGACTCACTTTTAACTGTGACTAAAGACACGACTAAAAACAGAGAATAAATTTAAATATTTGGGTAGTAGAATTAAAATATGGGTAAAACAAACGTGGAGTTGAGAAAGATGGATGAGGTAGATAAAATATTTTTCCACCACAGTCCCTCTCCTTCCCCTAATCTAGGTTTACACTTTTAATGACAAAAATGGACAAGTGACTGCCTTGACACCAAGTGTTACTATAATAAGTAAACTAGGAACTAAAGCAGGTGAAGCAATGCTCAAAGGGATGGACATTCAATATAAAAATGATGTGTTAGAAACGATTATCGACAGTGCCTATGAATGGATCGTCGTTGTAAATAAGGAAGGACATATTGTTTATATTAATAAAAATTACTGTGAATTCATCGGAATAAACCGTGAAGATTCAATAGGGAAGCATGTGACAGAAGTAATTGAAAATACTAGAATGCACCTAGTTGCTCAATCTGGCAAAGAAGAGATTGCGGACATGCAATTAATTAAAGGAAATTATATGATTGCAAACAGAATTCCCATTTACTCTAAAAATAAACTGATTGGTGCACTCGGTACTGTTATTTTTCGTGATACAAATGAATGGAATAAAATGAGTAGTCATATTAAGAGCCTTATGCCACAGCTGCAAAACTATCTCAAGGATAGACTCGAACACCCAGGAGTTAAGTACACCTTACATGACATCCATTCTGTTTCTAAAGTAATCAATGATCTTAAGCAAAAGGTTAAAAATGTCGCCTCTAGTGATATTTCCGTGTTGATTCGTGGTGAAAGTGGAACAGGAAAAGAGCTTTTTGCTCATAGCATCCACCAGCTTAGTGAACGAAGTCAAAAACCATTCATTAAAATAAACTGTGGTGCTATTCCAGAGCATTTATTAGAATCAGAACTGTTCGGTTATGAGGATGGTGCGTTTACAGGGGCAAAGAAAGGCGGCAAAAAAGGAAAGTTCTTACTAGCTGATGGCGGAACCGTGTTTTTAGACGAAGTCGGTGATATGCCACTTCACATGCAGGTAAAGTTATTACGTGCCCTTCAAGAGCAAGAAATTGAGCCAGTTGGTGCTGTTAAACCAACTCCAATAAACATCCGTATCATCGCTGCAACTAACAGACCCTTAGAAAAAATGATTGAAGAGAAACGATTTCGTGAAGATCTTTTTTACCGTATAAATGTAATTCCTTTTACTATTCCCCCATTACGTGAACGGATCGAAGACATCAGTCATCTAATGAATCATTTCTTAGACAAAATAACAAAAAGATCAGGAAAGCGAATTACAAAAATCGATGATCAAGTAAAAGAATTATTCTACCAACATACTTGGCCAGGGAATATACGAGAATTTGAGAACGTAATGGAAGCAGCCATTCATCTTACGAATGGAGAGGTCATCACAACATCATCCTTACCACAATATTTAGTGACCGAATCAAAGTTATTCATAGGGCAACGCTCCTTAAAGGAAATGCTAGAGGATACAGAAAAACAAATACTAGTAAAGACAATTGAAAGGTTTGGCCATGATAAACAAGAAGCAGCAAAAGCTTTAGGGATTAGTAAGTCAAGTATGTACGAAAAAGCAAAAAAGTTTGACCTATAAATGAAAGCACTTTCAACCATTCCAAGATTCCGGAAATGATTCCGAAAAACCGGAATGGTTTTATTGTTGCCACACCTGATTTCCACAGCATTCTTACCTTTAGTATTCCGGAATCCTGGAAAAATAGAATACTTGTGCAAATGAAAATGTGAAATAATTATGAACATAGCAGCTCTCTCTGTAGTTGGCACACTTCTTGCTTTATATAAAGATATGAAAATAGGAAGGAGGAAAAACATGAAAACAGTACATACATCTTTTGTCGAAGCAGTGAAGGATATTCAGGACGGTGCAACCCTAATGGTAGGGGGATTCGGATTAGTTGGGATACCTGAAAACCTCATACTAGCTCTAGTTCAAACTGGCGTAAAAGACTTAACGGTCATTTCTAACAATTGCGGTGTCGACGATTGGGGTCTAGGTTTATTATTAAAGAATAATCAGATTAAGAAAATGATTGGTTCATATGTTGGTGAAAATAAGGAGTTTGAAAGACAGGTTCTTGCAGGGGAATTAGAAGTTGAGTTAACTCCTCAGGGTACACTTGCAGAACGAATTCGTGCAGCTGGCGCTGGAATACCTGCTTTTTACACTCCTGCTGGAGTTGGTACTCCTGTTGCAGAAGGTAAAGAAGTTAGAGTGTTCGCTGGGAAAGAGTACATTCTAGAAACAGCATTGCATGCGGATTTCAGTCTGGTTAGAGCTTATAAGGGAGATTCAATGGGCAATCTAATCTACAATAAAACAGCTAGAAATTTCAATCCAATTATTGCTGCAGCTGGTAAAGTTACAATTGCAGAAATTGAAGAGCTAGTAGAAGTTGGAGACCTGAATCCAAACGATGTGCATACACCAAGCATATATGTCCAGCGACTCATTGTTGGTAAACAAGAAAAAAGGATCGAAAAATTAACAGTTTCCTAGAAAGGAGGAACACCCATGACACAACATGATAAACAAAGCATTCGAGAAAAAATTGCTAGACGTGCAGCGCAGGAAATTGAAAGCGGTTACTTCGTCAACCTAGGAATTGGAATTCCAACACTAGTGGCAAACTTTATTAGTGATGATAAACAAGTTGTCCTTCAATCCGAAAACGGCTTATTAGGAATTGGACCTTTTCCTAGTAAGGAAGATGTTGATCCTGACTTAATAAATGCTGGGAAAGAAACCGTGACAGCTATTAAAGGAGCATCCTATTTTGATAGCGCAGAATCATTTGCGATGATTCGCGGAGGTCATGTTGATATCGCAATCCTTGGTGGAATGGAAGTCTCAAAAACTGGTGATTTAGCAAACTGGATGATACCAGGCAAAATGATAAAAGGTATGGGAGGTGCTATGGACCTCGTTCATGGTGCTAAGAAAATAATTGTTATTATGGATCATGTTAGTAAAAATGGAAGTCCAAAAATCGTTAAAGAATGTAGCCTTCCCCTTACCGGTAAATCAGTTGTGAACCGAATCATTACGGACCGAGCAGTAATTGATGTAACAAACGAAGGATTAAAGCTAGTTGAAGTGTTTGAAGGATATACGATTGAGGATATTCTCGAAAGTACAGAACCCGAGCTAATTGTTGATGATCAAGTGAAAGTGTATTAATAAAAAAATATATATATTGGGGGAAACCATATGTTAAGTATGATTGGTCTTATTGGGGGCTTAGCTCTACTTATTTATTTAACGATGAAAGGTATGAATCTTCTCGTTGCAGGTCCATTATGTGCCCTGTTTGTTGCTGTATTTAGTGGGCTACCTCTATTTCCACAGTTAGTTGAAGAAGGCGGAGCGAACTTAGTTGGAAATTACATGTCCGGATTCTCTGGATTTGTTGCATCATGGTATATGATGTTCCTACTAGGAGCTATTTTCGGTAAAGTAATGGAAGACAGCGGTGCTGCAGATAGCGTATCCAAATGGATTGTTGATAAGCTAGGTATGAAGCAAGCCGTTTTAGCAATTGTCATTGCCTGTGCTGTGTTGACATACGGAGGAGTGAGTTTATTCGTTGTTGCCTTCTCGGTATTCCCAATGGCACTTAGTCTTTTCAAACAAGCAAATTTACCACGTCGTTTTATACCAGCAGCGCTAGCTTTTGGTTCTGTAACGTTTACAATGACATCAGCAGGATCGCCAGAAATTCAAAACTGGATACCCATTCCATTTTTAGGCACGACACCTTATGCCGGATGGGAAGTTAGCTTAATTGTTGCGGTATTTATGGCTGTGTTTGGTTATTGGTGGTTAAAGCGCATGATTACAAAAGCTGTAGCAAAAGGAGAAACTTTTGTGGATCGCTCTAATGATCCTGTATTCACTGAGAGAGCATTACCTAATCCAATTGTTGCATTAATTCCTTTACTAGTTGTCCTTATTATTTCATTCATTTTCCATGATTCATTAAAACAATCTGCACTTATTATCGCTTTATTAGGTGGGGTAATTGCAACATATGTACTAAATCGTAAATATTTCAAGTCATTTTGGAATGCTGTATCAGAAGGAACGATGGGTGCATTAGTTGCCATTGGTAACACAGCAGCTGTTGTTGGATTCGGTGCAGTAGCTAAGGTAACACCTGCGTTTACAGTAGCAGTAGAAGCAATGACAAGTATCCCTGGAAGCCCTCTTATTGGAGGCGCAATCGCAGTCAGCGTTATCGCTGGATTAACAGGCTCAGCTTCAGGTGGCCAAGCAATTGCATTACCACTTTTAGCACCTCATTATATGGATATGGGTGTGAATACAGAAGCACTTCATAGAACTGTATCGATTTCATCAGGAGCTCTTGATTCATTACCACATAACGGATATGTAGTTACAACCATTCGTGCAATTTGTGGCGAAACTCATCAGGATGCCTATGGTGCAGTAGGTGCTGTAACCGTAATCGTACCACTGATTGGTACTGCTTTAGCTATTATCTTATTCTCATTCGGTCTTGGCATATAATTTGAAATAGAAAGGAATGTCTGTAACATGGTTGAAAATAAAGTTGTATTCATAACAGGTGCTGCGAGAGGAATTGGGCTTGAAATAGGTAAAACTTTTGCTGAAAATGGAGCAAAAGTAGCTCTTTCAGATTTAGATGAGGTTGGAGTTTTAGAAGCTGCTAAGACGTTACAAGAAAGTGGATATGATGTAATCGGCATCAAATGTAACGTTACAGATGAAAATGAGATGAAAAGCGCTCTAGAACAAACCGTTTCACATTTCGGTCGCATTGACTGCTTAATTAATAATGCAGGATTACAGCATGTTTCCAGTATTGAAGATTTCCCAACCGAGAAATTTGAACTATTGCTCTCAATTATGCTAACAGCTCCTTTTAAAGCAATTAAGCAAGTGTTCCCTATTATGAAGGAACAAAAATTTGGGCGTATTATTAATATGGCTTCTATAAACGGTTTAGTTGGATTTGCTGGGAAAGCGGCTTACAATAGCGCTAAACACGGAGTGATTGGATTAACGAAAGTTGCGGCTTTAGAGGGTGCAGAACATGGAATCACTGTAAATGCAGTTTGTCCTGGTTATGTTGATACTCCACTCGTCCGAAATCAACTCAGTGATCTAGCAAAAACAAGAAATGTCCCTTTAGAAAGCGTATTAGAAGAGGTAATTTATCCATTAGTTCCACAAAAAAGATTGCTATCAGTGGATGAAATTGCAAATTACGTTATGTTTTTATCTAGTGACCTGGCTAAGGGAATTACCGGTCAAGCATGTGTAATAGACGGTGGATATACAGCTCAATGATGAGAACAAAAGGCGCAAGCGACCCGTTTAGCCTCAGGCATAGCAAATGTTCCTTGATGAGAAAAAGGGCGATCTTTCCCTTTTACTCTTCAAGGGTTATTTGACCTCGAGGGGCTGGGCGCTGGAGCTAGATTACTCCAAACCATTGAAATAAGCATTCCAAAAGTTTTTATACTTTCCTATAACTTTCAAGAACCTGTAAGAACAATCTTACAGGTTCTTCTATTTATAAATTATAGGAAACACTCCCATGCAAAATCATACAATAGAAAAAACATAACTATTGGAGGTGTTTAAGATGATTCACACCGTCAAGCCAGGAGAAACACTTGCACAAATTTCACTAGATTATCGTACATCCCTTTCCATGATTATAAATGCCAACCCAACAATCAATCCTAATGTCATTTACCCTGGTCAATCGATCGTTATACCAGGACTACCTTCTCCCCATACCATCCCCTATCACATTAATGTTTCAATAAACAATCGCTCGTTAAAGCTTTTCAAAAATGGACAATTACAAAAACAATATCCTATTGCAGTCGGGAGAATTCTTCACGAAACACCTGTTGGTGACTTTATCATTATCAATAAAGCCCCAAACCCCGGAGGTCCATATGGAACAATGTGGATGAGCTTATCCAAGCAACATTATGGAATCCACGGAACAAATAATCCTAGCTCAATTGGCAAAGCCGTATCATTAGGTTGTATCCGCATGTACAATAAAGATGTTGAAGAACTTTCAAGACTGGTTCCAATTGGTACCAGAGTAACAATTAACCCCTAACATTAATCAGTCTCCTTCACTTTTTCACGAACCTCACTATTCGAATTAGAATTTTTTCCGTTTCAGTGGTAAAGTAAGAAAGTAACTATAAAAAAATCAGTAGGTGAATAATATGATCGAGATCAAAACGTCTCCACTAAGTGATGGGGAGTTCAATAGAGGAGTATTCGCTACATGCGATATAAAAAAAGGACAGCTTTTCCATGAAGCACCTGTTGTTCCTTATCCTAACGAACAGCACAAATACATTGAAAAAACTGTACTTGACGATTATGTATATGAATATGGGATCAACCATTCTGCAATCGTACTAGGTTATGGAATGCTTTTTAATCATTCCTATGAACCGAATGCCACGTATGATATTAACTTCTCAAAACATACGTTTGATTACTTTGCTTATAGAGACATAAAAGCAGGAGAAGAAATTCTGATTAACTATAACGGGGATGTCGATGACATGGACCCTCTTTGGTTTAATAAGGATAAAGCAGAGGACAAGAAATAGTCATATCTAGTTGCCTTTTCAACGCAAAGCTTTGAATATGATACTCAACTATATGAAAAAAGACGCTTCCTAATCGGAGAAAGCGTCTTTTTAATTAGAACATTTCTACTGTTTATCAACGAAGACATATACACTATAGATTTTCAAAATCACTTTCTTTAGTTAGCCATCTCGTTACTTCTTCTATGGACTTTCTTTTACCAGCAGGTACCTCTCGTCTTGGATGCCCTAAATAAAGAAACCCTAACACCTCTCCTTGTTCTGATAAACCAAAAAGCTCCCTCATTAACGGATCGTAGGAAGACTGACCTGTTCTCCAAATCCCTCCTAATCCTAATGCATGAGCAGCAAGCAACATATTTTGAATAGATGCATATACAGCTCCAAACTCCTCTTGAACAATCACTTTTTCATGATTACTAGGTTCCACGGCTGCAACAATTATTACTGGTGCACGTAGTGAATTTTCCTTCGCCTTCATAATTTTTTTTTGATTAGATTCACTTGAAGGATCCTCCATATTCTGCTCAGAGATCTTAGCTAGCACTTCTCCTAGACGGTTTCGACTATCACCCGTTAACACAAAGTACTTCCAAGGTTCTGTTTTATGATGATTCGGCGCCCATGTCCCCGCCTCGAGAACTTTCTCCAACATCTCCTTTGATACAGGTTCATCTGTGACCAGTCCACTACTTCTTCTTGACCTAATAATCTCTAAAAATTCCATCTTGGTCCCCCTCCATGTTAATTTTGAGACATTTAGACTATGTATATTCAAGAAAATTGGTTTATTTAACCTTTTATTATAATTCCTGACTTTTGTAGATTTTACTTTTATGCCTCCCTTCTCTCCATTAGGTTATTTCATGTCTAAACCTTTAAAAAATAAATTTATTTTTGGGTGTTTTTGGGTTTACAATTTATTTCCCGAAATTGTATAATATTTGGTTTTTTTCTAGTAAAATGAAACTATACTATTATTTTACTATTTTACTAGAATGGAGCAGAAGAATGAATTTCAGGACAATACTTTATACAGGTTTTGGGATGGTCATCTTCACGATGGTCATTGTTATGGTTATCTTTATAAATACACTTAACCATCAAACTCATCAAATGAATGAGATCGTAAACGATCGTTATTCAAAAATTGATATATCTAATCAAATAAAGAATGAGATTGGTGAATTAAGTCTTGGTGTCTCCAGCTATGCAAGATTAAATTATAAGGATAACAAAAAAATCCAATCTATCAGACAATCTTTCCGAACAATTGATGGTTCCTTAAGGGACCTAGAATCAAAGCTGTATCTGGAAGAGGCAAAGAATCAATTAACAATACTAGAAGATCATTATTTTTTATATAGAGCTAATGTAGAAGAAATTCTAGCATTTGATTTCTCAACAAGTTATGGTGTTTCCCCTTCCTTATTAAGTGCAGTTGATGAAATTCAACAGGACCTAGTTCTTGACCTTGAGACTCTCATCGAATTTCAAGAGGAAGAAATGAACAACACTCTATCAAATGCTGAGCAATCTAATGATAAGGTATTACAAAATATCATTATAACCCTAATTGTTAGTGCGATATTGGCACTACTCATGGCGTATATAGTAGTAAGAAGTGTTACCAAGCGCTTGCGTAAAATCAAAAATGTAATGGGTACTTTATTAGATGATAATCATGGCTACCAAAAATTAGAGGTTAGCTCAAACGACGAAATCGGTGATATTACTAGAGCCTATAATGAAATGGCAACTACTTTAGAGAGACAAGATCAATTAGAAGCTCAATACAAAGAGGAAATAGAAAATCAAAATTGGCTACAATCTTCCATAGCAGAACTCTCATTACTTGTACAAGGTATAAATGATTTACAAACATCAGGCAACCAGTATGTTCAAAAGCTAACTAACTTTGTTGATGCTAGCTGCAGCGTTTTATATTTATTGGAAAAAGATGAAGATCAAAATGAATACTTAAAAAGATACGCAACCTATGCGTTCAGTGACTCGTTCAGTGACTCCTCTCTTACTAAAATCGCTTCGGATCGGATTTCATTAGGTGAAGGTATAGTAGGCCAAGCTGCTCAATCTAAGCAAGCTATATTAATGAATGACCTCCCTAATGATTATTTACATATTTCATCAGGATTAGGAATTACACAACCAACGTCTATTATGGTTCTTCCCATTGTTACAGACGGTGA
Source organism: Bacillus mesophilus (assembly GCF_011008845.1). Classification (GTDB taxonomy): domain Bacteria; phylum Bacillota; class Bacilli; order Bacillales; family SA4; genus Bacillus_BS; species Bacillus_BS mesophilus. Next base: position 645,566 of record NZ_JAAIWM010000001.1, read on the forward strand.
ATTAATAGGTGTAATGGAGATTGCAACTCTGAAAGAAATTTCACCTCTACAGAAAATGCTATTAAAACAAGCATGTGAAGTGCTAGGAGTTACAATCAACCGAATTCAAAGACATCAACAAGTTGAACTATTACTAAAAGAATCACAAGTGTTAAACGAAGAGCTTCAATCACAATCTGAAGAACTACAGCTTCAACAAGAGGAATTAAGAACAATGAACGACGAACTTGAAGCACAAAACAAGAGCTCTGAAATGAAAACAAAAGAGCTAGAAGAAATTAAAGAAAGTCTAGAACAGAGGACAAAAGAAGTAGTTAACAGTTCAAAATACAAATCAGAGTTTATGGCTAATATGTCTCATGAGCTTAGAACACCACTCAACAGCTTATTAATACTAGCTCAAATCTTATCTCAAAACAAAGAAGGTAACCTTACTCAAACACAGCTTGAATACTCAAATACAATATATTCATCCGGTAATGATCTTCTTCAACTAATCGATTCTATACTAGACCTGTCAAAGATAGAATCAGGTAAAATGGACGTAATCGAAGGCGAAGTTTCTATAAGTGAACTCTTCACACAACTAGAGCGTCAGTTTTTACCTATGGCTAAACAAAAAGGACTAGATCTTACATTCAACAAAGACAAAGAACTTCCAGATATGATTTTTACAGATGAACAAAAGATTAACCAAATTTTAAAGAACCTACTATCTAATGCACTAAAGTTTACCGAAAAAGGAAACGTTCGTTTACAAGTCACAAAAACTGAAAAAGAGGGATTGGAGTATGCAACATTCTCTGTCATTGATACGGGTATAGGAATCCCAAGTGATCAGCTCCCATTTATGTTTGATGCATTCCGCCAAGCGGATGGAACAACTAGCCGTAAATACGGAGGTACTGGTTTAGGTCTATCTATTAGTAAAGAATTAGCTGAGCTTCTAAAAGGTTACATTCAAGGTACTAGTGCCACTGGCAACGGAAGTACATTCAGTTTGTATATACCATTAGGTAAGAAACAAAGCCTTCTTGAACTAGATGACTTACGTTCAGAAGAAGCTGTTACTGCGATTGAGCATGAATCAGCATACTTCGAGGTTGCTGCAACAAACGAACTAGAACCATTTAAGGGCAAAAAGGTACTTGTTGTAGATGATGATATGAGAAACATCTTTGCTTTGACAAGTTCATTAGAAGCAGCAGGCATGACTGTTACTTTCGCCGAAAATGGACAAGAGGCGATCGACCTTCTTCATGATGAACATACTGTTGATATTATCCTTATGGATATTATGATGCCTACTATGGATGGTTACGAAGCGATGAGAATCATACGTAGCATGGACAAGTACAAAGAACTTCCCATTGTTGCTCTTACAGCCAAAGCGATGAAAGATGATCGCCAAAAGTGTATTGATGCAGGGGCATCAGATTATATAAGCAAACCTGTCAATCTAGAACAATTATTCTCTATTATTAGAGTTTGGTTACATCATTAGTAAAAGAATCTGTTTAACGCGAGACTCCTATGGAAGAGCGGCTCACGGACTCGCCCACGGAAAGCTAGTATCCTGCAATGGAAATGACAACTAGGTTAACATAACCAAAATAACAATTTAATAAGCCAGGTGAATATATGGATTATAACAACAAAGAATCAATATCTACTTTAGATGAATGTTCAGAACTCGAACAAATAGAAATTAACTTATTATTAAAAGGAATCTATCTACGCTACGGTTTCGATTTTCAAAACTATGCTTTTACTTCTATTCGAAGAAGGATTTGGTATCGAATCAAAGCAGAAAAACTCACCACCGTTACAGCGTTACTAGAGAAAGTATTGCATGATTCCTCAACCATGGAGAGACTTTATAAGGACTTCTCGATCAATGTAACGGAGATGTTTCGTGATCCTAGTTTTTTTAAGAGTTTTCGTGAAAACATCATTCCAACTCTTAAAGAATTACCTTCTATTCGCATCTGGCATGCCGGTTGCTCTACTGGAGAAGAAGCCTATTCTATGGCCATTCTCCTCCATGAAGAAGGACTTTATAATAAAGCTAGAATTTACGCCACCGACATGAACAGTGATGTTCTTAAACATGCCCAGTCAGGAAAATTCCCACTCCACCGTATGCAAACATATACGGGTAACTATATGAATTCCGGTGGAAGAAACTCTTTTTCTGAGTATTACACTACTGATAAGAATTATGCGATTTTCCATACTAATCTATCTTCTAATATTGTATTTGCACAACATAACTTAGTAACAGATGGTTCCTTTAATGAGTTTCATATTATCATTTGTCGAAATGTTATGATTTACTTTGACCGTGAATTACAGGACCGCGTTCATCAGCTGTTTTATGATAGTTTATCTCCTCTTGGCTATTTGGGACTTGGAAGTCGAGAGGGTTTATCCTACACAAATTTTAGCAAGTTATATAAGGAAGTTGACAAAACAGAAAGAATATATCAGAAACGATAATACAGATTCTTCTAGGGGGAGGTAAAAATGGAAAAGCCCAAAATTAATATCTTAATGGTAGATGACAGGAAAGAAAATTTACAAGCTCTAGAGGCAGTACTAGATTCTCCTGATTATCAATTAATTAAGGCAACTAGCGGTGAAGAAGCACTAAAGTGGATACTAAAAAAAGATTTTGCTGTCATTTTACTAGATGTACAAATGCCAGGAATAGACGGATTCGAAACAGCAAGACTTATTAGAGCTAGGAAAAAATCAATGGAAATTCCTATAATCTTTATTACCGCTCTTACAAAAACACAAGACTACGTATTAAATGGATATTCTTCGGGAGCTATTGATTTTTTGTTTAAGCCCTTTAACCCCTTTATATTAAAAAGTAAAGTAGAAGGCTTTGTGAATATATACTTATCTCAAAAAGAGCTCCAATTAAAAAACGAAGTGATCCTAAAGCATTCACTGGAACTAGATCAAGCTTATTCACATCTACAAAAAAGTGAAGCAATTTCTAGAGCCATTGGTGAAACCTCAATTGATGCAATTTTTACACTAAATGAGGATGGACGTATACTTACTTCGAATCCAGCCGCCATTAGTATATTTGGTTATCAACAGGAGGAATTCAATCATATAGCTGATGTGATTCCACTATTCTCTGAAAAGCCATTTCATCCATACATTGAGGATAAAAGTTTTGAAGAAGAAGCAAAAAGGCAGGACGGAGCCCTCTTCCCTGTTGAGATTACATTAAGTAACGCCATCATTGATCAAGACACGATTTATGTTTGTTCAATCCGAGACATTACAGAAAGAAAGAATCACTTCAAGCAACTTGAAAGATTAGTGCAGCAAAGAACGGAAGAACTGATCATTAGCAACAATCATTTACAAACTGAGATTGATGAGAAACTTCAAATGGTTCAGGTGACGAAAGAAAGTGAAGCTAAATACAGACATCTTGTCGAAGATTCACCTCTAGCCATTTTCGTGTTGGAAGCCAACAATGAGTATTTTTCATTTATAAATAATACAGGAGTTAAACTACTAGGTGGACAAAGTACAATGGACGTCCTTTCAAAAAAAATATCGTCCTTTTTCCCTCTTGAGCAATACGTTACGATGACTAGTAGAATACAAGATAGTTATGATGGCCAAAAACAAATTGGTATAGAAGAGAAATTTATTCAACTTGATGGCGGAGTCATTAATGTAGAAGTCACCATTATCCCCTTTACATATATGGGTAAACCCGCTGTCCATATTGTAGCGAATGACATAACAACATTTAAGAGAACCCAAGAGTTTTTAGGTCAATCTGAAAAACTAGCAGTGGTTGGAGAATTAGCAGCTGGAATTGCACACGAAATTCGTAACCCTCTCACAAGTTTAAGAGGCTTCACTCAGTTAATTGAGTTCGATCAAGGAGTTAAACATCAATACCTCTCTATCATGCTAACTGAAATTGATCGTATAAATACCATCGTCAGTGAACTTCTTCTTTTAGCAAAACCCAATGACGAGGACTTTAATCCGGTTAATATGAATGAATTACTGAAAACAGTCGTTGTTCTTATGAATGCTCAAGCAACATTCCATAATATTGAGATCAATTTACATACTAAAGATCCTGAACCTGTTATTATTATTGGACTTGAGAATAAATTAAAACAAATCTTTATTAATTTTATAAAAAACTCAATTGAAGCAATGCCACATGGTGGCAAAATAACGATTAGAACTGTTAAAGAAGAAGGAAACTTCTTAATAGAAATCGAAGATCAGGGCTGCGGGATCCCTCCTGAATCTTTAGCTAAGATTGGAAAGCCCTTCTTTACCACTAAGGAAAAGGGAACAGGGCTTGGCTTCATGATTTGTAATAGTATTATTGAAAGTCATAAAGGAAAATTGGGGATTACTAGTCAGGTTGATGTAGGTACAACCATCACCTTAAGTTTCCCTTATGATTTTCAGGAGAAAACTCTTCTTTCCATTTGACTTTAACTTGTAAAAACAAAAGCGACTCAACTTTTAGTTGGTCGCTTTTGTTTTAGTAGTAATTGTAATTTCCTTTATTATATATCAAGTCATTTTTCTCTTACATTAAATCTTGATTCAATGTCCTCTGACTTTAGAATAGGCTTAAAACTAGCAAATCTAGTATCGAGGGAAACTGTGAAATTAGAATAATCTAGATTCTCATAGTCTTTCTTTTTAAAGTCAGTAGATGTATACCTCACATCTAACATAATGTGATCAAACTTTTTTGACTGCAACGTTTGCCATAAGTTGAAAAGCTTTTGGGATTCCTCTTTTATGTTAACTTCATCTTTAAATATAACTAAAGTCAATAGGTAGGTAACATCTACCTCATTTGACTCTATAATCTCATTGAAAGAATCATGCTCTGTAAACAAGTCATGAAAGGTGTAATCAAAACTTATTCGAGAGATTATTTTAGTTGACTCTGGAAAACTTTCTAGAATATACGGTGTAATCCATTCATTACTTTGAACATTCCACAATTCTTGCTTATAGTTATCATCTGGATTGCTTAAATCGCTAGACATCCCAACCCAAAATACTAGATGTGGTTTCTGCTCCGATTGAAGGTCAATCCTAAACGACCCCTCTTCCCCTAGCGGTTTAGAGTATTCCACATGAGTGACAACAAATTCTTCATCATATTTTTCTTCAACATATTCTAGTGCGCGATCTTTTGCTTCCCCAGTCTTGAAGTGATTAAGATCAGCAAAATAGAAGAATAACTTTAATAGAAATGCTAACAAAGGAAATCCCACTACTACGAATAAAATAAGTCCACCCGTAACAAGTATATATTTGTTCAACTACATACTCCCCCATACAATCCCGAAATCTTTTTCACTTGTATATTAAGACAAATTGACAATCATCTCTACATCAGACGAAAAAAAAGATCAGATTGTTTCATCACTGTATTCTAGAATTACTTAAAAAAATAGCAAATAACCTCTGAAGGTCATTCGCTATCAGTAGTCTACCACAATCAAGAATCTATATATTTTCGAAAAATACCCTTACGATATCTGCTCCACCTATAATTGTTCCTAATGTACTTCCCAGATTAGTAAGGATCACAATAAGCAAGACACGTGAAACCTTATTTCGCCAAAATCCTTTTACCGTATACACATCCTCTGACAGCTGTATAAAGTCATTCACATTCGGTCTTTTGAAATAAACGTGAACGATTCCGGAAAACCAGCCTGCTGCCATCAAGGGATTTAGAGAGCTTATTGGAGCAATAAAAAAGGCAGTGATTACAGCAAGTGGATGAGCAAATGCAATCGCTGCTCCTAAAGCAGCAAATGACCCATTCCATAAGATCCAGCTAATGGTTTGCTGCAATCCTGCAGATGGATTTTCAAGCAATGTATAACCAATTAGACCTAGAATCAAGGCGGGAATTAACCACCCTATAATTTTCGATTTATTCTTCTTAACTGGAACCTTATTTAACTCTTTTAAATCATGATCTTTTTTAATTTCTTCTTTAATTCCAGGGACATGAGCAGCCCCAACGACTGCCACAACCTTATCACCAGGAGCTTCCTTTATCTTCTGCGCCAAGTATTGGTCACGCTCATCAATTAATGTCTTCTTTAAATCAGGAAAGGTTTGAGAAAACTCCTGCAACATAGAATCTAGCATATCCTCTGACTTTATTTTCTCTAACTCTTCTTCTGATATATCTTCTTTGTTAAAGATACTACCAATAATCACCATCATCAGTTTAGATTTACCCCACAGCCCTAAGCCGTTCCAGATTCTCGAAAACGTAATCTGAATATTACGATCCGCTAATACAAGCTTCGCATCAATTTCCTTCGCTGACTCAATACCTTGCATCATTTCCTGACCAGGCTTAATACCAAATTGTTTGGCTAATCTTTTTTGGAAAGACGAAATGACAAGATTCATTAAAAGTAAGGAAGCTTTTTTCTTCTTTATCACTTCAAAAATATCCATTTCTTTCCACTTGTTATCATCCGTTAAGGATTGATATCTCTGTTGATCCAGTTCAATACAAACTGTATCTGGTCTTTCACTTTCGATAACTCGCTTTACTTCCTCGGCACTTTGTTTCGAGACATGAGCTGTACCAACTAGAATGATTTCTTTATCGTTGACAGTTAATCTTGTTATATGATCCATAAATTTTAGCACTCTTCCTTTAGGTCAATTTGCTACTTGTGAATTAAGTTTACCATTTTTACTCAAATCTTTTAAGAAAATCCTGGATAAAAAATAAAAAGCGCAAGCGCCCTGTTTAGCCCCGACAAGCAAATGTTCCTTTAAGAGAAAAAGGGTGATTTTTCCCTTTTACTCTTAAAGGGTTATTTGACCTAGAGGGGCTGGGCGCTGGAGCTGGATTACTACAAAATTTCGTTTAAGGATAACACTAAAATTTATATACTTTCTCATTTTTAAAAAAATAGTAGGTTTTCCCCTACTATTTTAATGATGATTGATGTAACACTTTATTAAAATACCTCCTTAATAAGTATGAAACCCATTTACAATGAGCGTGATTTCGAATGTTTTCTAATAAGCCTTTTACTATTGCACGATTAAAAGTGGAATGAGTTAGATGCTCATTAAGTAGGATTAATGATTCTTTCTCAATTGACTCTTCCATTTCCCCAATCGTTTGTGATACTAACTCAACTATTTGCTCCTTCGTGATCTCTTGAGGATTCGGCTGACACATCATCTGTATCATTTCTTCTGAAATAAAGGGGACTGTCGTGTGTGTAGCTAATAGGGAGGTTTTCTCTACAAGCGAGTTAGATAGAACATTAAAGTCAAAGGGTATGTTATGAAACAAAAACAATTCCGTATACATTCTCATAAATCCTTTTATACAGTACATCAAGTCATACTTTATGGAGCTAATCTCTTCTCCATACAACCGCTCTAACATGTTTGAAATAGTCGTCTCAGTTAAGGAGTCATAGTAGCGAATCTTCAATAAAAATTTTTCGTTGAAAGAATGTCCTTGTTCTTTAATAAGCATTTTCGCAAAGTCAGAATGGACATGAAGTGAACGAAATGATTCATAATAAAATTTATATAAAAGCTCTTCTGTTTTAGCCTCTTTGACTACGTAGTCAACATCTGAAGTCATTTGCATCATAAAGTGATCGACCAATGCCAAAATCAACTCATCTTTTGATTTAAAGGATAAATAAAAAGCTCCTTTCGAAATGCCACATTGCTCAGTAATTTGTTGGACTGAGGTAGCTTCTATTCCCTGCTTTGCAAACAGTTCTAATGCTTGCTCCATAATTAGTTGTTTTTTCACCATTTATCATATCGCTCCTATGTCATTTAATTGACAAATGACCAATTAGTCATTAGTATAAGTAATTGAGCTTAAGAAGTCAATTAAGGGTGGGTGTATACGTGAAAGGCTTAGTTAATTTTGTTATAAAAAATAAACTTGCTGTCTGGTTACTAACAATTATTATTACCGTATCTGGAATCTATTCCGGTACAAAAATGAACATGGAGACAATTCCTAATATATCAATTCCATACTTAATGGTTATGGATGTATATCCTGGTGCTACTCCTGAGCAAGTAATGGAAGATGTTTCAATTCCATTAGAAAAAGCAATTGAAGGTCTTGAAGATGTAAAAGCTGTCTATTCAAACTCTTATTCTAACATTTCTAGCATTCAAGTGGAATACGAGTACGGTATTGATATGGATGAGGCAAAGCGTTCATTAGAGTCTGCATTGGATTCAGTTACTTTACCAGAAGAAGCACAAGAGCCTAGCATTACGGCAATCAGTTTAAACATGATGCCGGTTGTGGCTTTAAGTATTAGTAGTGAAACCGAAAGCATCGTTCAACTAACAAATAAAGTTGAGGATACAATCCTTCCGGAAATAGAAAAAATTGATGGAGTTGCATCCGCAACTATTACCGGACAGCATATTGAAGAAGTAGAGCTTACTTATGACGAAGTAAAAATGGCCGAGCTTGGCTTAACGGAAGACAAAGTAAAAGAAATGATTCAAGCAAGCGACCTTGCTGTTTCGCTCGGTCTATACGAATTTGAAGAAGGTGAACAGGCTGTTTCAGTAGATGGAAAATTCATGACAGCTGATGAACTTAAGGAAATGCTTATTCCTGTTACCCCTACTGAAGCGAGTCCTTCTCCATTCGTAAAGCTTAGTGACATCGCAACTATTGAAGTAGTTGGGAAAGTACAATCAGTATCACGTACTAACGGACAGGAAGCAATTGCCATCCAAATTGTGAAAGGTCAACAAGAAAATACGGTTACTGTAGTAAATGCTGTAAAAGATTTAATTGAGAGTTTTGAAAGTGAAATCGATGGTCTTGTTATTGATGTAACACTCGACCAAGGTGAACCTATTCAAAAATCTGTAACAACGATGATTGAAAAAGCATTATTTGGTGGTTTGATCGCCATACTAATCATTTTGTTATTTTTACGTGATTTAAAATCAACTATTATTTCAATTGTTTCTATTCCAGTATCCATTTTTATGGCCTTACTTTTACTAAACTGGATGGAAATTACACTTAACATTATGACCTTGGGTGCAATTACCGTTGCCATTGGCCGTGTAATTGATGACTCCATTGTTGTTGTAGAAAATATTTATCGTCGACTACATTTAAAAGAAGAAAAATTAACAGGGCGAGCGTTAATCCGTGAAGCTACAATTGAAATGTTCAAACCTATCTTATCATCAACCTTAGTAACAGTGGCAGTTTTCGCACCACTCATTTTTGTAGGTGGTATGGTCGGTGAACTATTTATGCCATTTGCACTAACAATGACATTTGCTCTTGCTGCTTCATTACTTGTTGCGATTACGATTGTACCTGCTCTATCTCATTTCTTATTTAGAAAGAAATTATATAGTGAAAAGACAGAAAGTAGCCATAAAGAGACAGGGAAATTATCACAGTGGTACAAAGAAATCCTTCGCTGGACATTAAACCATAAAATCATTACATCAGTAGTTTCCATTGCTCTACTTGTAGGGAGCTTGGCACTAACACCGTTAATTGGTTTTAGCTTTATGGGTAGTGAAGAAGATAAAGTTATGTACTTAACGTATACTCCTTCAGCAGGTGAGTTAGAGGAAGATACGTTAGCAAATGTACAAATGGTTGAAGAAGAAATGCTTAAACACGAAGATATTGATATTGTTCAGATTTCAATAACAGAAGAAGGCGATACTCAGTCAGTTATGATGGGCGGAGGAGCCGGTGGTGGTGCTTTAATGTACCTAATCTTTGACCCGGAAACAGAGAATTTCTCAGAAAAACGAACTGAAATTGAAGAGTATGTTTTCAGTATGGATCAAACCGGAGAATGGAAGAGTCAAAACTTCGCCGCTGGTGGTGGAATGTCAACCAATGAAGTTAGCTATACATTCTACGGTGAAAATCTAGATGATTTAAATGAATCTGTAAAATTGGTTGAAGAGGTAATGAGTGAAAATGAAGGATTAAAAGATGTCTCTTCAAGTATAGAAGATGCTTATGTTGAGTATACCTTCAAGGTAGAACAAGATGAGTTATTACAATATGGATTAACAACAGGTCAGATTGTGATGATGTTAATGCCTAATCGTACAGAAGAAATGTTAACTACAGTTGAAAAAGATGGTGACACTTTAGAAGTGTTGGTTCAGCATGAAGAAGCTGAACAGCCAGATTCAATTGAAGATATACTAGACAAACAAATCCCGACAGCACTTGGAACGACGCTTCCACTTTCTGACCTAGTTACAGTGGAAGAAGGAACAACATTAAACACACTTGCACGAAGCAAAGGTGAATACCATGCTAGTGTATCAGGAACCATTATTGAAGAAGATATTTCTAAAGCAACTACTGAAATAGATCGTGAGCTAAATGAGATTGATCTCCCTCAAGGTGTAACAATGGAAGTAGCTGGAGTTGCTGCAGATATGAATGAAACTTTCACACAGCTTGGTCTGGCAATGCTTGCAGCGATTGCGATTGTATACTTTATCTTGGTTGTAACATTTGGTGAAGGTCTGGCGCCATTTGCCATTCTATTCTCCTTACCGTTTGCTGTCATTGGTTCATTTGTTGGATTATTAATTGCCGGTGAAACCATTTCTGTTTCCGTTATGATGGGGCTCTTAATGTTAATCGGTATTGTCGTCACAAACGCCATTGTATTAGTAGACCGGATTATTCATATGGAACGTGAAGGAATGACCTTACGAGATGCAATACTAGAAGCTGGTGCTACTCGTTTACGTCCAATACTAATGACAGCCATTGCAACCATTGGTGCATTAGTTCCTTTAGCAGTTGGTTCAGGCGGAGGCGGTTTAATTTCGAAGGGTCTTGGTATTTCCGTAATTGGTGGTTTAACAAGCTCTACATTATTAACACTGATTATTGTTCCAATTGTATATGAAGTATTATCTAAGCTGTTTAAAAAGAATCGTAAAGAAGTAATAGAAAACTAATATAAAGCCCTTGAAGATGCTGTTTGCCTTCAAGGGCTTTATCTATAATTTAGCTGCAAATAAAGAGGTCGAGAGTCTTTAAAAGACTCTCGACCTTTTTTAGCTCCACTTTTTTCTTAGTCTTTCTAATGGAGGGAAAAACAGCTGCACCAATGGTCCAACAGATAGAGCAATAATAATAGTTCCGATTCCAATTGGCCCCTTAAATAGTAAGGCAAGAATGAGCGCAGTTATTTCTGCAATCGTTTTAGCAACCATCAGATTCACTTTGAGTCTATGCTGTATGGCAAGCATAAAGCGATCAATAGGAATTAACGGGTATTTTGCTTGTAGATAAATTGCGATTCCAAGTGATAGAAAGATAAGACCTAGCATTAATACAATAATTTTAAAAAGTAAACCTGTCGGATCGAATTGATTTAAAACATACAATAGCCAAAAATCAATTAATCCCCCAACTATTAGGATCGTAAAAATTGCAAAAACATCTGGTTTCTCTTGTAATAATAAAGCATTTATAACAATTAGAATCAAACCCACGATAATTACCCAACTTCCCACTGTAAGCCCTATCGTAGTTGATAAACCAACATTTAATGCATCCCATGGCCCAGCACCAAGATCAGATTTAATGGTTAATGTGACTCCAAATGACAAAATCAGAAGTCCTGTCAAATAAAAAGCTATTCTTATTGCATGCATTCTTGTTGCTCCTTTTTTAATTGTGTACTACTTAGCATATCACTTTATTAAAAAAGTTACTTATTTCAGCTACATTTTTTATTTGTATACTACAGTCGAGCATCCTCCTGACTCTCTCTATGTTATACCTTTTTAGCTGTATTTAACCTTGTTGTTGATTTTCGTTACAGGACACTCGCTTTCCGCAGGCGAGTCTGTGAGCCGCTTTCCCGCGCTTGCACAGGATGTGCTGACCTCTACGTTTGCCACAGGACGTGGCAGCCTTTAGTAGAGGTTCCTATACACTAGTGTCCTTCCACTTCAATCAACAGTGCAAAAATTCAACACTAGTATTTAACAGCCCACTTTTAAGTAAATCCTAAGAAATTGTTCCATTAAATAACAATTTCACTTGAAAATGTAAACGTTTTCATTTATACTAAAAGTAGGTCGGATGACATCTGTGGTCATCATGGTATTTAGCGTAGGTGGGGCTAATACTAAACGTTTTCATTAAAATGTACTCTTTGTCTTAATTAATTTTAGTAATGCATTTTAAAATACGTGAGGAAGAGCAATGTCGTAGCGGCATTGCTCTTCCTCTATTTGGGTTGATTCATTCTATAAGCTTCTCGTCTTGAGCTTTTAATATTGCTTGAATTCGGTCTGCTACATCTAATTTAGAATAAATAGAAGAAATATAGTTTTTGACTGTTCCTTCAGTTAAATACAGTTTTCTTGCAATTTCCCGATTATCCTTTCCTTTTACCATTAAACGAAGAACGTCTAGCTCTCTTTCTGTCAGACTAAAACTTGATTTCATTTCGTTTTTCTTCTTTATATTAGAGGATGAGGCTGTACCACTTGTCCATTCAGCTACCATCATTTTAGCAATATCCTGAGGAATTAGCGTGCCGCCATTATTCACAAGACGAATACTAGAAGCCAAATCTTCTGGTTGCATTGCCTTAAGCAAATATCCATCCGCCCCTACTGTCAACGCTTCGCGAACATTTTCCATGTCATGAAAGGTTGTCAACATAACGACTCTAATGTTAGGCCACTTTTGCTTAATTTGTTTAGTAGCTTCGATTCCATTCATCTCTGGCATATGTATATCCATTAGTACTACATCTGGTTGATATCTTTCACATAAGTCAATGGCCACTGCTCCATTGGCAGCTACTCCAACTACCTCTATATCAGGCTCAACCTTTAAAACAATTCGTAAACTTCCTCTAATCAAATCCTGATCATCAGCGAGTATCACCTTAATCATTTTATTTAGCCTGCCTTCCGATTCTTAATTGGTAACAAACATATCACCATCGTGCCACTCTTATCAGACTTTACTTTTAGTTCCCCCTGATAGGCTTCAAGTCTTTCTTTCATACCTGCTAATCCAAATCCGAACTGGATCTCATCCATACCAGACCCATTATCTTTAATAGTCAAGCTCATCTCCTCAGCTTCAAAGGTGAGGGTAATATGTATTTGAGTAGCTCCTCCATGACGTTTTGCATTCGTTAATGATTCCTGTAGACAACGAACTAGTGTGGTTAGAAATGGTAACGGCACGATCACTTCAGGTCCTTTCCCTTCAAAAGTAATGCTAGTCCCTGTGTGAAGTGAAAATTCATTTGCAATTTTTTTCAATTGTTCGGAAAGCGTTTCTCTTTCATGAGATGGAACAATGTGATGAATTTGATTTCTAACTTCTTCTAGTCCATTTCTGCTTACTACTCTCAGTTGATTTATATTTTTTGTTGCTTCTTCTGGTGAAGAATTTATAAGATAGGCAACAGCATCTAATCCCATAATGACCGAAGTAAGAGTATGTCCAACAGTATCATGTAACTCTCGTGCCATTCTGTTCCGTTCTTCAAGTAACGTAATGGTTTCAACTTGCTTTGTATACTCCTCTAGGACACGACGCTGGCGTTCGTTTTCCTCTAAAAGATGTTTCATTTTTTGTTGAGTATCAATCACCTTCCAGACACCACATCCTAATGCAAAAAAGAAAAAACCTTCAATGATAGATAAGTTAAAAGATGACAATGGAAGAACAATTGCCATCACAATGGCAGGTGTGATCGAAAACCAAATCCATAAGATGATTCTGAGCTTAACTGTATGAATAAAAGCTGCAGCACACATTGCAGGGATTGCTAAGTATGAAGAATACTCTCCAATTATATAGGAGCTAAACAAAAGAAATAGTCCACTTATAAAGAGCTCTACCACAGGATAGATCCCTGTTAGTTTTCTAAAACTTTTCATCCAGAAAAGCTGTGGTATTATTGCCGCAGCAAAACCTCCAAAGATTAATAGATACAGAATGAAGTCATGAGTATTATACAAATAACAAAATATTAACACATGAGATAACACCCAAATTATCCTTGTGTAAAATAAAGCACGATAACCCCAGTGACTATATAGTAATGGCTCCATACCAACTTCTCCTTTTTATAAGGTGTTTGATTATAATTATACAATACAAAAAATGGTAGGTATGTATTAATTTAGTCATACTGAAGTCATATATGACTTTTATGAAAAACTACTTACTTCAAGCACTTGGTTGTATGACCACTATTTTTGCATAATGAGGATGTGATAAAGAATAAACAATTTAAAGGAGAATGATAAACAATGAAAATATTAAAAGCAACACAATCCTTCTTAAAGAAACACCCATTTATATTCGCTTTTTTTGCTTTAATATTAAGTAGAATAGCAGGAATGGCGTCAATTGAATTAGTCCAATTGTTTCGACCTGATTTAACAATTGCGGATGATCTCGGTTGGTTACTTATGATGGTTTATGCTGGTGTGGTAGTAACTCTTGTCTATTGGACAGATTTAGCAGATGAAATTGGTCTAAGAAAACCTAAACACCCTAAAGAATGGCTAACCATTATCCCGTTACTCCTATTACCCTTATTCATAATAATGGAAAAGGGAATCTACTCATGGGGCTTCTCTATAAATCTAGTTTTGATCATCGCTGCAATCGGTGTTGCTATAAATGAAGAAGTATTATTTAGAGGAATCTTACTTCGTGGCTTTATGAAATGGGGACCATGGGTAGCCATCTTTGTACCTAGTGCCTTGTTTGGACTAATACATTCTACTAATATCTTCGTAGGTGGAGATCCTACTTTCGCTATATTTCAAACCATATGGACGTTCGCTGCTGGTGTAATACTTTCAGCCATTCGATTACGTACTAACAGTCTGTATCCTGTCATTGTCTTTCATATTATATTAGATGGTGTTGAATATTTCTCAACTGGTGAATATGGGGTACATTCAGATCCTATCTCTCTTCATTCTTTAACTTTGTTTGCCTCTATAACTGTTGTTTTAGCGGTATATGCGATCATACTTTTTCATAAAAGTAATAAAAATTCATCAACAACTGACAACCTTTCAGTTTAATTATGAACTTCCCATTAGGATTAAGCAGACGTTGCTTGATCCTATTTTCTATGAATGAAATCTACTACTTGCTTAAATATGCATAATAAGCTAAGATTTAAAACGTAATCATTACGTTTAACAACTAACATCTAGAGAAAGGATGCTTCTAAACTTGTATAAGTGGATTATCATTGGTGGTGGCATTCAAGGAACAACAGTTGCTGCCTATTTACTAGCTACAAACACTGCATCACAACAAGAACTTGTCATCATTGATCCTCATGACCGTCCAATACAAAATTGGAAAAACTGCACGAAAAAAATAGCTATGCCTTTTTTACGATCTCCTTTTGTACACCATCTAGATCCCTCTCCATTTAGCTTAGAAAAGTTTGCAAAAAATACTGAAGATAGGTATAGAGACACCTTTTTAGGTCCATATAAAAGACCTTCTCTAGAGGTATTTAATAAACATTGTGATGAGTTAATTTCCATTTATGGTATAGATCAATGTTGGTTAAAAGGTACTGTAACAAGCTTACAGTTAATAAATCGTACATGGGATGTACAAGTGAATGGTAATACATCTATCAAAGGCGATAAAGTTATACTTGCTCTCGGCTTAAGTGAGCAACCAAAATTGCCGACGTGGGCATCTGACCTTAAACTTCAAAGAAATGAACAAGTATTTCATATATTTGACCAGTCTTTAGAAAGTCTCCATAACCTGAAGCCACCTATCACAATCATTGGAGGTGGGATTACAGCTGTGCATACTGCACTTCACCTATCCTCTATATTCCCAGGAGACGTAACATTACTAACACGGCATTCATTCCGAGTTCATGATTTTGATAGTAACCCTGGCTGGCTTGGTCCAAAATATATGGAAAGGTTTAAAGAAACGAAAGACTATTCTATAAG
Source organism: Bacillus mesophilus (assembly GCF_011008845.1). Taxonomy (GTDB): domain Bacteria; phylum Bacillota; class Bacilli; order Bacillales; family SA4; genus Bacillus_BS; species Bacillus_BS mesophilus. The sequence continues at coordinate 661,631 of NZ_JAAIWM010000001.1, forward strand.
AAGAGAAATGATTCGCAACGCAAGAAACAAAGGTTCCATAACAAGAGATCTATTTGTGAAGGTAAAAAGAGCAATACGAACTGGATCATTGAAGTTTGAAATAGCTGAAATACAGGACGTCCGTTATGATAAGAGTGATGATCACATAGCCATCAGGCATAGTGAACAAGATCATTCCCAACTCTATACCCAGTCCATCGTGCTTGCAACTGGTTTTGAAAATGATATGCCAGGAAAAGCATGGATAGATCCGTTTATACAAGAGCACAACCTTAAGTGTTCAAAATGTGGTTACCCCATAGTAAGTCACCACTTAGAGTGGATGGATAATTTATATGTAGCTGGAGCTCTGGCAGAGCTTGAAATTGGACCAACTGCTAGGAATATCTCTGGTGCTAGGAAAGCGGCCGAAGCTATTGTAACTGGTGTGTAAGTCCGTTTTTAAAATAGTAGCCACGTAAACTGCTTAATAACGGCGCATCAAATATAAGGTAAGTTTTCCTCCTAACTTTAAAAAGCCAACAGAATTTCTGTTGGCTTTCGTATATTTCATTTGAGTCTAGTACAATTAATCTTTTAAAAACTTAACACAAACTGGGTAAGGAACAGCCAAACTAGAGTCAGTAAGTGTCAATTTCCCCGTGCTTTCATCTCGTTTGTAAAGAACGATGTTATGGGTTTCTTGATTCGCAAGAACGAGAAATCTTTCTGAAGGATCCAGCATAAAATCTCTTGGCCAGTCACCCTCAGTTGATGTATGTTCCAGAAATGTTAACTTTCCTGAGTCCTGATTGATTTTAAAGACAGCAATACTATTATGACCTCGGTTTGATACGTACACAAATTGACCATCGGATGAGACGTGAATCGCTGCACCCTGATTATTTTCAGTGAAGCTACTTGGTATAGTTGAAATCGCTTGAAGCTCTGTAAACTGACCATGATCTCCATTATAAGAAAGTACAATTACCTCTGAACTAAGCTCTGTCATCACATATGCGATTTTACCGTTAGGGTGAAACTCGATATGTCTCGGACCACTTCCTGGTTTAACAGAAAAACGTTGAACCTCAACAAGAGACTCGTTATTTATTGCGTATGTAAGAATTTTATCAATTCCAAGATCAACGACTACCACATACTTTTCATCTGGAGTAAACCCTGAATAATGGGTATGCGGTTTTTCCTGTCTCTCTTGATTTGGTCCAGTTCCTTCTAGTTGCGCAGAAGATACTAACGACAAGATGCTTCCGTTGTTTGAATCGACTGTATATAAATCAACTGTTCCCTTATGATAGTTTGCCGTTACAACAAGGTTATTACCTTGATTGACACTAATATGGCAAGGAGAAGCGCCTTCCTCTAATTGACTATTTATGAATTGGACCTCACCTGATTGATGATTAATTGAGTAAGCAGCAGCTCCACCTTGAGACCCTTCTTTTTTCACAGCAAACAAATAGTTATTGTCATCACTGATTGTTAGGTAAGTTGGATTTTCAAGCTCCGCTACTAATGAAGGTTCAGATATTGTTGCATTCTCTGTATCAAGATTAAAAGAGTAAATCCCTTTGCTATCACCTTTTGTGTACGTTCCTATGTAACCTCTCACCTTTTGATTCATGCTATTCACCTTTTCTCCTTTATCGTACATATTTAAGAAAAACTAGCTATATCATAGACCAAGTAAACTCGATTTTCAAACTTTAGGCTAAACTACTAGCCTCGGTTAAAGCTTTGTAATAAGAAGAATTTCCACCCTTCTTACAGTTTTTTTGCCAAAAAGAGAAGCACATTCTCTGTGCTTCTCTTTTTGTTAAAACCCGCTTATCGCTGAAGATTCAATTAAACCGTAATCTCCTTTATGACGTTTGTATACAACATTCATCTCTTCTGTATCAGCATTAAGATAAACGAAGAAGTTGTGGTCTAACAAATTCATTTGTTGAATTGCCTCATCTGTACTCATTGGTTTTATATCAAATCTCTTAATTCGAACAACCTGGTCTTCTTCTTCCTCCTCCATTACTGGTGAAGAGATTGGTTCGTGTTTCCTAACCTCCCTTAACACCTTCGTCTTCACCTTTCTAATTTTTCTTTTAAGCTTATCCTCTACTAGATCAATTGACTTGTACATATCGTCCGTTAGTTCTTCTGCTCGAATCGTTCTCTCTCCTATAGGAATTGTAACTTCTATACAATGCTTATGTTTAAAAGTTGATAGATTTACATAGACATTTACTTTTTCCCTATCTAGAACCTTTCCTACTCTACCAATCTTATCTTCAATATAACCCTTCATTGCTTCTGTAATTGTGATGTTTTTAGCGTGAAGAATAATGTTCATCATCTTACCCCCATTACCTTTTTTTTAGTTAGTGAGCTTCAATTGGTCTATGCTGATTATTTTTAGCATTCTTGTTATGATTGTTTCTCTTTTTCACGTTTTTCTTTATATAAGGCAAGGCAACTCTGTCAACACCATAGTAGTAGGCCCCTACTCCTGCAGCTAACAGGATCATTGCGACTGTATATAGCATCGGGTTAGTGCTTAAGGTCCCTGCAAGCAAGAAATTCAGATTCATGAATGCTCCCGCTAAAAGTGCTGGAACTGTTGCTGCCCCAAGAATTAATCCTATTCCTACTAATACCTCTCCCCAAGGGATAAGAAAGTTTATAATCTCAACATTTGGCAAGGCAACTTCTTTTAGAAAGGTTGCATACCAACCTTGAACAGTTGGGTACTCACCCGTTGCCTTTCCAATTGCTCCTGTTAAATAGCCAGTTGCATCAAATTCTTGTATTTTACCGAATCCCGCTTTGAACCACTGAATTCCTAACCACACTCTTAGTACTGTCCAAACGATTGCCATTTTCGGTCCTCTTAACCATTCCATAATGATTCATCTCCTGTTTGCGAATTACTTCACAAGTTAATGTGAATCTAGTTAAGCTAGCTAGCTTTTGTTAAAGAAAGTTTGTGAACTTTTTCACTCACTTTCTATACTCTTACTTTATCCCCTTTTAAATCGCTTTACAACACGGTTCACAAACTGTTCATACCACCATGCTCTTTATTTAAAAATGTGATTTTTGTCACTGAATGACTGGTGAAAGTTGATTTACGATATAAAGATAAGTGTTTAGTGTTGACTGTCGTTAAACCACGTAGACGCATATAATTTTCATTCGACGCACATTGAGTCCAATTTGGGGCATATATTTCAAATTCGACGCATATTGAGTCCAGTTTGGCGCGTATATTTCGAATTTGACGCATAAAGAGTGGATCCCAGTTATCTAGAGTAGAAGTCTATACTCTAGCAGGGAGAAATATAGTCAGATCCAATGGATTAGATTAAAAAATTATAATAAAGCCAAAGAAACAGCCACGCTGCTTCTAAAGGTTCAATGTATTGACATTCACTACACGCTTTCCTATAATTTAGTATGTGTAGCAACTAAAACCCTACAAGGTGAGGGATGATCTTTGAAATTATCTTTGCATGATTATATTAGTATTAAATTGCACCAGACTGACTTAAACCTCACAAGCTTTATTAAATCAAAATTAGAGCCTTATAACATTGCCCCTGAGCAGAACTTAATCATGATGTTACTTTGGGAAAAAGATGGCTTAACTCAAAATCAACTTGTCGAAAGCCTAGATAAGGATAAAACAAACATTGCTAGAATGGCATCTAATCTTGAACAGAAGGGCTTCATTAAAAGAATAAATTGTGATCATGACCGGCGCTCTGTTCGTCTTTACCTAACTCAAAAGGGAAAAGAACTTGGAGAAGAAATCATTCCTATTGCTGAAGCTTTTAATGAAATAGTCTGTCATGACATAACGAAAAAAGAGCTTATAGAGTTTGAAAGAATTCTTTCAAAAATGAACAGAAATGTACAAAAGCTAATTTAGCTTTTGTTTGTTTCGCTCCTTTAGTTGCTACAACAACCATATTATTAAGTAGAAGACATTTACGCTCTTCTATTTATATAAATTTCACTATTTGGAGGTTAACTACTATGTATGATATCGCAATTATTGGTGGAGGTCCGGCTGGAGCTAGTGCTGCAATCTTTACAGCAAAGGCAGGAAAGAAGACATTAGTATTTGAAAATGGTAAGAGTATGACAAACCGTGCTTGGGTTGAGAACCACTATGGTGTAAATGAAATTGCAGGTCCTGATCTTGTTGAAACAGGAAAAAAGCAGGCTACTAAGTTTGGAGCAGAGTTTAAGGATGAATCAATCTTAACTATTACTAAAACAGACGCTGGCTTTACAATTCAAGGTGAAAACGGAGAGTATCAAGCAAAGCATGTATTGTTTGCAACAGGTGCTTTAACTGACCTTGCTGATAAAGTGGGATTAACGATCGTTCCTGGAACCGAGCCAAGAATTAAGTCCATCATTGAAGTCGACCAAAACGGTCGAACAAATATTGATGGAATTTGGGCAGCTGGAACGGTAGCTGGAGTTAGTGTGCATACGATTGTTACGGCTGGTAATGGAGCAGCTGTTGCGATTAATATTATTAGTGAACTAAATGGTGAGCGCTATGTTGACCATGATTTATTAAAATAAGAACAAAAGGCGCAAGCACCCCGATTAGACCCGACAAGCAAATGTTCCTTAGAGAAAAAAGGGTGGTTTCCCCTTTATTCTCTAAGGAACATTTGACCTCGAGGGTCTGGGTGCTGGAGCTAGATTACTACACAACATCATTAACAACTTTACTTTCTAAAAGGACAGCGTTTAAACCGCTGTCCTTTATCTACATCTTTATTTCCCGCCATCCTTTTCCCACTTGGAAATTACATCCTTAACACGTGGAGCAACCTCTTTACCTAATAATTCAATCGCCTTCATTACATCCCCATGCGGCATTGAACCCACTGGTACGTGTAGCATAAAACGAGTAATGCCCACCTTTTTTCTTAGATGAATGATTTTCTCTGCAACCGTGTCAGCATCACCTACATATAACGCTCCTTCAAAGCTACGAGCTGCATCGAAACTCGACCTGTCATAATGCCCCCATCCACGCTCTCGTCCTAATTTATTCATAACAAGCTGAGTAGACGGGAAGAACTTATCAGCTGCAACTGCTGTGTCCTCAGCAATAAAGCCATGTGAATGAGATGCCACAGTTAGCTTCTTAGGATCATGACCGGCGTGAGTAGCAGCATCCTTATAGAGCTGAACGAGTGGTGCAAATTGCTCGGGCCTACCACCGATAATGGCTAAGACTAGTGGTAATCCAAGAAGACCTGCACGTACAACTGATTCAGAATTCCCGCCGCTCCCGATCCAAACAGGTAGGGGATTTTGAACTGGGCGTGGGTACACCCCACGATTTTGGATAGCAGGTCGATGGCCTCCCCTCCAGGTAACTTTTTCTGATTCGCGAATTTTTAATAACAGTTCCAAATTCTCTTCAAAGAGCTCGTCATAATTTTTTAAATCGTATCCAAACAGAGGAAACGATTCAATAAAAGATCCACGTCCTGCCATAATCTCCGCTCGTCCATTTGAAATGGCATCTAAGGTAGCAAAATCCTGAAATACACGTACAGGATCTGCTGAAGATAATACGGTCACTGCACTGGTTAAGCGAATTCGATTTGTCCTAGAGGCAGCTGCTGAAAGGATGATCGCTGGTGATGATGCTGCAAAATCTTCTCGATGATGCTCCCCCACTCCGAATACATCTAGTCCCACCTGATCTGCTAATACAATTTCTTCCACAACCTCACGTATTCTCTCTGCATGACTTTTTACTTTGCCCGTATGAACATCTGGTGTTGTTTCCACAAATGTACTAATTCCAATTTCCACTTAATAACTCCTCCTTCTATCTTTCTTTGCTCCGTTAAAAAACTTATTACGTCTAATAAGCATAGGTTCATAAAATTTATCATACTAAAATAGTTTAGGCATATCCAATCTATAGGCTTACCTCTCTTATCTACAAAACTCTTACCTAATTCACATAGAATTTGAGGATGATTTTTGTTATTTTGTAAAAGGAGAGTTATTTACACAAGATACTAGAGTATATCGTTGAAACGTTATACTCCCTATTGAAAGGAATGAAGGTGATATAAGTAATGGAAAAATTTGAAACGAACCGATTAAAACTATTATTGGAACTCCTGTTTATTTCTACTAGGCTTGGTTTCACTTCCTTTGGAGGGCCAGTTGCCCATCTCGGCTACTTTCATCAGGAATATGTAAAGAGAAGAAACTGGATGGATGAAAAAAGCTATGCTGATTTGGTTGCTTTATGTCAGTTTTTACCTGGACCTGCAAGTAGTCAGGTAGGGATTGGAATTGGGGTTATGAGAGCTGGAATGCTTGGTGGTATTGTTTCATTCATCGGCTTTACACTACCTTCTGTTATTGCACTGATTTTATTCGTAATTCTGTTACAAGAGTTCAACATAACAACTGCTGGTTGGATTCAAGGATTAAAACTAGTAGCAGTAGCAGTGGTAGCACATGCAATCCTAGGGATGGCCGAGAAATTGACTCCCGATCTTAATAGAAAAGCGATTGCCTTATTCGCTTTGATTGTTACGCTTTTATGGCCAACAGCATTTACGCAGATTGCAGTAATAGTAGTTGCAGGCCTTTTGGGCTTTATTATTTACAAAAATGTGAAGGTTGATCATGACCAACCAACAACAGAGTTTCCCATTTCGCGTAGCATTGCTACCTTATGTCTAATGGTATTTTTCGGGTTACTAGTTATTTTGCCTATCATAAGAGATCTAACATCCCTTGAATGGATTGCGATGTTTGATAGTTTTTACCGATCAGGCTCTTTAGTGTTTGGTGGAGGTCATGTAGTTCTACCTTTATTAGAAAGAGAATTTGTTCCAACAGGTTGGTTAACTGAAGAAGCATTCTTAGCTGGATACGGAGCTGCACAAGCCGTTCCGGGTCCGCTATTTACATTTGCTGCCTATATCGGGGCTGTAATAAATGGATGGAAAGGTGGATTAGTAGCAACTGTCGCCATATTCCTACCTGCTTTTTTACTCATTTATGGCACTCTTCCATTCTGGAATGTATTACGAAATCATTCGAAGGTAAAGGGAGCATTATTAGGAGTTAATGCTGCCGTAGTTGGGATTTTAATTGCAGCATTTTACCACCCAATCTGGATTAGTTCTATCATTTCTCCAATCGATTTTGCATTTGCTGCGGTATTGTTTAGTCTGCTAGTGTATTGGAAACTTCCTCCATGGCTGGTTGTACTAGCTGGGGCATTAGGTGGTTTACTCATTTATGGGTAAACTGTTGTATTGAAACATGAAGTTTAACTTTACCGTAAATGTTTAAAAAACATTTACGGTTTTCTTTTTTCCTTACTCTTGGGCAATCTAATCCAATTTCTGATAACTTACCACATAGATCATTCATCGTTAAAGATTAGTTCACTAAATAGATCAACCAGACCTGGATCAAACTGTATTCCCTTCTGTTCATTTAAATAAGAAATTGCGCGTTGGACAGACCATGCTTCTTTATAAGATCTTCGGCTAGTTAATGCATCATATACATCAACAATGGAAACCAGTCTTGCCTCAAAAGGAATCTCTTCTTCTTTCAGGCCATTGGGATAGCCCGTCCCATTCCATTTTTCATGATGATACATAATAATGTTTTCTGCTACTTCTAAACTCGTAATAAGTTCATGATTTATGTTTGTTGATATTTTCTTTAAAATATCATTTCCCATCAAGGGATGCATTTCAATGATTTTCCGTTCAAACGTTGTAAGAGAACCAGGTTTATACAATATTCCTTCTGGGATCCCAGCCTTACCAATGTCATGGAGTATACTACAATGGATAATATTATGTACATAAGTCTCTGCTAGCTTATAGCTATTCTCCTTCTGATACACCTCAACTAACTGTTTGGTTAAGTCTTGTACTCTAATTAAATGATCTTCTATTCCCGGATCTCTTATTTCACAAGAAATAGCCAATACCTTTAGTAGCTCTCTTTGTGTTTCGACTCTTTGATCCTCTGATATATAGACACCTTGTTTAAGCTGTTCTAATTCACGAAATACACCTATAAAAAATAATGTTTCATTAACTTGAACAGGGGTAATCGAAATGGAGGAATGCCATAAAACCCCAGATTTTTTCCGGTTAATAAGTACACCTGACCAAGGAATTCCTTGTGCAAGGTTTTCTTTAAGCTGCTGATAGGTTGCCAGAGGTGTATGGTTAGACTTTAAGAAGCCTGCTTTTAAGCCTATTATTGATTCTCTTACAAAACCGGTGATCTGTTCATATTGAGCATTTACTTCTAAGATGATATGGTTTTCGTCTGTAATAATAACCCCATCTGATAGCTTTAGATATAGTAACAGTTCCTGAGGCGCTTGTTTGGTTTTCATCATAGATGGAGCTTCCCTTCTCGTTTAAGGCTTTCCACAAAATATTCTGTTTCTCAAAATCTTTGCTACTGAATTTAACTAATTTCTGCATTTGGTATCAGTTTACTATGATAGACTAATAGATTCTGTGATATTTCTCACACGTTGCTGCAAGAAAGAGGTGATTTTGGTAGCATTTAAATTTTTTTTAAATTTGATAATTTGTTTTTATACCCTTTTTAAGGCTATTGCGTGTGAATCCATGCAATTGCACGAGTCCATGTACTTATTGTGTGACTTCCTACATAATTGCGTAAACTCGGAAGTTAATTGCGTGAAAACTAAACAGAATTGCGTAACTACCGAAACTTCAAACAAAAAAAGATCACTCCTTTAACAAGGAGTGGCCTAAGCTCTACTGTCGAATGTTTAATATTCTCTTCGCCTCTTGAACCTCCTGATCTGTTGGTGGGAGTACATTCTCGAGTTCATACTTCAACCCCAACTCCTTCCATTTGTACACACCTAATTGATGATATGGTAAGAGTTCTACCTTCTCCACATTTGATAATTGATCAATGAACTCCTTTAGTAGAGTTAAATCTTTACTATCATCTGTTTTACCAGGTATTAGAACATGCCTAATCCAAATTTTTTTCTTCTTTGATGATAAATATCTAGCAAAGGCAAGAATATGTTCATTCTTCATACCTGTCAATGCTATATGTTTAGCAGGTTCTAATTGCTTTAGATCTAGCAAAATTAAATCTGTTACATTCAGTAACAAATCTAGCTTTCTTAGAAATTCAGGGTGTTCATGATAACACCCACCTGAAGAATCAATTGTTGTATGAATCCCTAACTCCTTACACCTCTTAAACAATTCTATTAAAAAATCAATTTGAAGTAATGGTTCTCCACCTGAAACAGTAATGCCACCTCCACTACTTTCAAAGTATGGAAGATAATCCATCACATCTGAGATTATTTCTTCTACAGTCATATCTCTTCCCTTACCAATCTCCCATGTATCAGGATTGTGACAATATTTACATCGTAATAAACACCCTTGTAAAAATACGATATACCTTAATCCAGGTCCATCTACTGTGCCACAGGTTTCAATCGAATGCACTTTTCCTATCATGTCAGTTCCCCCCATGTTGATGATATGGGAGGAACATTACTGCCTCCCTATAAAGATTCGTGGAAAGTACGATTAATTACATCTGTTTGCTGCTCTCTCGTGAGCTTTATAAAGTTAACGGCATACCCGGAAACTCGGATCGTAAGCTGTGGATAAAGTTCAGGATGTTCCATCGCATCTAGCAAGGTTTCACGGTTAAATACATTGATGTTTAGATGATGACCACTCTTTAAGGTATAACCATCTAAAATTCCTACTAAGTTTGTAATCTGCTGTTCTTCTTCTTTTCCGAGAGCCTTGGGTACAATACTAAATGTGTTGGAAATTCCATCTAAAGAACAATCATAAGGAAGCTTTGCTACAGAGTTTAAGGATGCTAATGCTCCCTTTTGGTCTCTTCCATGTAAAGGATTGGCACCAGGAGCGAATGGCTCACCCGCTTTTCTACCATCCGGGGTATTACCTGTTTTCTTTCCATAAACTACGTTGCTCGTTATGGTTAGAACAGACATCGTAGGAATAGACTGACGGTATGTCTTATGCTTCTTTAATTTACTCATAAAAGTTTTTACCAACCACACAGCGATCTCATCTACTCGGTTATCATTGTTACCATATTTAGGGTAATCCCCTTCTATGTGGTAATCAACGGCGAGTCCACTGTCATCTCTAATAATCTTTACTTTTCCATACTTGATCGCACTTAAGCTGTCTGCTGTAACAGATAAACCTGCAATACCACAAGCCATCGTTCGAATGATTTCACGATCGTGGAGTGCCATCTCAATTCTTTCATAGCTATACTTATCATGCATGTAATGAATAATGTTTAAAGTATTCATATATAACTGAGCTAGCCATTCCATGACATAATCAAAGTTTTGAATAACCTTTTCATAAACAAGATACTCATCCTTTATTCCAGGAAACGCTGGAGCCACTTGCAGTTTTAACTCTTCATCCATTCCACCGTTTATCGCATAAAGTAATCCCTTAGCAAGATTGGCACGCGCACCAAAGAATTGCATTTGTTTACCGATTCTCATCGCACTTACACAGCATGCGATTCCGTAATCATCTCCAAATTCAGGTCTCATTAAATCATCATTTTCATATTGTATGGAGCTCGTCTTAATAGACATATTTGCGCAGTAGCGCTTAAATTTATTGGGCAATTTGCTTGACCATAACACTGTTAAGTTTGGCTCTGGTGCAGCACCTAAATTTGTAAGAGTATGCAGAAATCTGAACGAGTTCTTTGTAACAAGAGGTCTACCATCTAAACCAATTCCTCCGATTGCTTCGGTTACCCAGGTAGGATCTCCACTGAATAATTCGTTATAATCTGGTGTTCTAGCAAACTTAACTAGCCTTAATTTCATAACAAAATGATCGACCAACTCTTGCACTTCTTCTTCTGTAATCGTTCCTTCTTCCAAATCACGTTCAATGTAGATATCTAGAAACGTAGATACCCGACCAAGACTCATTGCGGCACCATTTTGTTCTTTTATTGCTGCTAGATAAGCAAAGTATAACCACTGAAACGCTTCCCGTGAATTAGAAGCAGGAATTGAAATATCAAACCCATAGAGCCCGGCCATCTGCTTTAATTCTTGAAGAGCTCGAATTTGCTCTGATATTTCTTCTCTTTCTCGTATAAAATCTTCTGACATAACATGATTTGATTGCTTTAACTCCTGTAGTTTTTCTTGAATCAGCTGATCCACCCCATAAAGAGCCACTCTCCGGTAGTCACCAATGATCCTTCCCCGACCATAAGCATCCGGCAATCCTGTAATGATTCCAGCCTTTCTGGCAAGCTTCATTTCGTCAGTATAAGCATCAAATACTCCTTGATTATGTGTTTTTCGGTACTTTGTAAATGTATCAACCACCTCGGGTGACACTTTATAGCCATACGACTCACATGAATCCACTGCCATTCTAATCCCACCAAATGGCTGTAGAGAACGTTTAAACGGTTCATCTGTTTGGATCCCCACTATTTGTTCGATATCTTTATTTAAATATCCCGGCCCATGAGAAACAATGGTTGATACGATACTTGTATCCATATTCAAAACGCCACCATTTTCTCGTTCCTGAGTCGTTAAATCCATAATCTGATTCCATAAAAGTTGGGATCTCGTTGAAGCAGGTTGTAAGAATGATTCATCACCTTCATATAACTTGTAATTCAACTGAATAAATTCCCGAACATCTGTATTACTTTGCCAATTCCCTTTAATAAACCCTCTCCAGTAGTTCATCGACAATACCCGCCTTTCAAATGAATACCCTATATTGTGATTGATTTCACAAAAGAGTTCATCTCTACTCGTCTTCGTTACTTATCTTGTGAGGAATGAACTTCTTATACTTCAAATATAGCTCGAAAGTCTCAAGTTGAAAGTGATGGATATCACACTGGTGGGAGCACTATTTAACAATTAAAAAAGGGAACCTCTTTATGAAGGTCCCTATCTAATCAAGTTGTAAAAAATAAACTGTAGTCTATTATTGTTAACATCAATTTCCTCTCTCCTAATGCTTTCTTTAAAACCAGCCTTAACCAGCACTTTTTGGGAGGCAATATTATGACTAGTTGTCTTCGCATGTAGCTCCATGACATTATATTTATCCGCTTCTAAAAGAAGGAGACGAAGGGCTTTATTTGCTATTCCTTTACCAATAAAATTCTCCCCAACACGGTAACCAATGCTTCCTTTACGTGTACCATGGTCAATATCAATAAGATTCATTCTTCCTACGATCTCACCTATATCATTTTTTATTAGGTAAAAATAGGATGTCCCACTTCTTATTTCATTTAGTAGTTCACTATTTTTAGTAATAAACACATCATATTGATAGTACTCATCTCCACGACTCGGCACCATCTTTTCAAAGTAGTTCCTGTTTTCACATTCAAATTTATATAAACTTTCAAAGTATACTTCATTAAGTAAAACTAAATAAATAACCATCCTTCACCTTCCTTGTAAGTTTATTAAAGCTACTCCATTTTAACATATTTTAGTAGATTCATTAGTTTGTTTAAATATCGATAGTTTTTTAACATAAGTTGCTCTATTAGTAGTAAACTTAAATTACAAAAGACAGAATATTCAAACCACCAATGTAACTAAAACTACTTACTAAAGGAGGCAAGAAAATAATGAGCTTTCATTACAAGGATTATGACGGTCTAGGACTTGCTCAACTAATTAAGGATAAACAAGTTACACCAGAAGAGGTTGTTCAAGCTGCGATTCTGGAGATTGAAAAGCATAATAGTAAGCTAAATGCAGTCATTAACAAATTTTATGAACAAGGGATGCCTCCAATCTCCCAAACAGGAGTATTTGCTGGTGTACCCATTCTTCTAAAAGACCATATCCAACAAGAGGTTTCTGGGGAAACAGTCACTTCAGGCTCCAGAGCCTTACAAAACTACAGAAGTGCTAAAGATTCAACTTTTGTACAAAGGATAAAGTCAACTGGTTCTACGATCCTTGGTCAGACAAATATACCCGAGTTTGCCTTAATGGGGATTACAGAGCCTAAGTTTCATGGACCTACGCGAAATCCTTGGAATATAAACCATACCCCTGGTGGCTCTAGTGGCGGTTCTGCAGCAGCGGTCTCTGTCGGCATGGTTCCCATTGCTGGCGCTAATGATGGAGGTGGCTCGATACGTATTCCAGCAGCCTATTGTGGACTATTCGGCTTAAAGCCAACTAGAGGAAGAACACCTGTCGGACCAACCATGGGACGGAATTGGCAAGGTGCCTCTGTTGATCACGTCCTTACAAGAACAGTACGAGATAGTGCAGCGATGTTAGATGAACTTTCATTCGTGGAAAGAGGTGCTGCATATCATGCACCACCATATAGTGGTTCCTATTTAAAGGCAGCAACTCAACCACTAGGTAAAACCCTTACTATTGCCTTTTCAACACAATCTCCAATTGGCACCGAGGTTCATCCTGAGTGTAAAGAAGCTGTACTTCAGACAATGAAACTTCTTGAGAAAATGGGTCATCAAATTGTTGAGAAAGAGGCCCCTGTCGACGGAGCAAAAATCGCTAAGAGTTACATGAACATGTACTTTGGAGAGGTGGCAGCGAACCTTCGTGCTTTAGAGAATGTCAATGGACGTTCTCTAACTTTTAATGATGTGGAACCAACAACATGGCTTTTAGGATTGTTAGGTAGAGCCACTACAGCTGAAGAGTTTGTATTAAGCCTACAAGAATGGGACAAAGCATCTTTCCAGATGGACGAATTCCATTTAAATTATGACTTATATGTAACGCCTAGCACTGCCTTCCCGCCTTCTAGGATTGGAGAACTGGAGCCCGCGGGATTTGAAAAATTCATGATTGATCTTGTAGGTAAACTGGGGTGGGGCGGCGTTTTAAAGAAGGCTGGGATGATTGACCAAATCGTAGAAAACAGCTTAAAAAGAACCCCATTTACACAGCTCGCAAACCTCACTGGCCAGCCCGCTATGTCAGTACCACTTCATATGACAAAGGATGGCCTCCCGCTAGGAGTTCAATTTATCGCACCAAAGGGAGATGAGGATCTTCTTATTCAATTAGCAGGTGAGCTCGAACAAAGTGAGCTATGGCTCTCAGCACGTCCTACACAGACTTCCTAATACCATACTTCAAAGTATGGTTTTTTATTTTATTCGTTTCCTTAGGCAATTCACTTAACTTTATGACAATTAGGGAACTGTCCCTTTCATACCGATTATGCATCTCATATATTGTATTAACCTTGAAAATTGGAGGTGTTGTTATGAGTCACGCTGGTGGATATGGTGCAGGATTTGCACTAATCGTTGTGTTGTTTATCCTATTAATCATTGTAGGAACTTCGTATGTAGGTTACTAATTAGATTTTGAATATTGTTAATGAGGTGAGATTATGTCTTGGGGTCTTGGCTGGGGTGGACCTGGTTGGTGTGGCTATAGTGCTCCTGTAGTAGCTCCGACTTACGGAGGAGTAAATTCATTCACACTAATTGTTGTCCTGTTTATCTTGTTAATCATTGTTGGCGCTGCATGGTGCTAAGTTCTACAAAAGGCTGCCATTTGCAGCCTTTTTTCAGTTCGATAGCTACCACTTCTATTCCCCTAGGCATAACAACCAATATAGTGGAATGTACAAACAACCTATCCCTTTTCCTCATATAATACTGCAACGACTATAAAGGAGGGATTGATATGAGTGATATGTTTAAAGGGGTCGAGAAGAAAACTGGAGTTAAAATGCAGGACATTATGAAAGTAGCTCAATCTCTGAATGGTGCAAATCTAAAGGATGAGAAAACAATTAGAGGTCTAGTCAAAGAACTAGCACAATTAGCCAATAAAAATGTACCAAAGCAACTTGAAGACAAGATTGTAGACACTCTAGTTAATAAAAATCAACCAATTGATGCATCAACTATTTCCAAAATGCTTAAGAAATAGTGACCAAGATTTAGGTGAGAAAAAGGAACCTATTAATAGTAGGTTCCCTTTTTCAATTCTATCTTTTAAAAAACTTAGAAAGGAATGGACTTACTTGATCAACTAACTGCTTTACCTGTTTGGCGGTGCCATTGATCTTATTAAAATCTACTGCTCCATCCTCTGTTTTAAAGTAGGAGAATGCATTAGGTTTCCTACCTATCTGCCCGGGACGTTGTTGAGGTCTTGGTTGAGGATAGGATGGTGGGATATACCTTCTACCAGGATACATATACAAATCCCTCCTTTTCATCTATTTTCCATACATTTTATGAAAGATAAATAATTTTTGGTCACGACACCTGTCCTATTCCTCTAAATATTTCATCTGAAAATTGCAATATATTTCCCTAGTTATCAATTAATTAAACCATATTTGTTACGGGTACAAACTTCATACATATACTAGTAGTGGACAAATTAAAAAGGAGTGATATACTTGCTAAATTTAATATTGGGTCCAGTTACCTTTAATAACAATGAAGGAATTATAACTGGTGCTGCCCTGAATGCTTCACCAACAAGTACAAGTAAAGTAGTAGCTGGTTCTGGAGGCTTCAATACCGGATTTTGGGTGTCAACAAACAACGGTGTTAGTTCAAGCATAAATACAGATCCTGATGTCAATGACTCCAATCTTACCGAAGGAGTCTAGGAATCTAGTGGTAGAACAAAAGGCGCAAGCGCCCCGTTTAGCCCCGACAAGCAAATGTTCCTTGAAGAGAAAAAGGGCGATCTTTCCCTTTTACTCTTCAATGGTTATTTTACCTAGGGAAAAGTGTACTTCCTTTTTCCCTCGAGGTAGGATGAAATTGCATAGATCATCTCAATTTCATCTTGGCTGGGGGCTGGAGCTGGATTACTACAAAAATTCATTTGAGGACAACACTAAAATTATATACTTTCTTAACTTTTAAAAAGAGCGAAAAAACCTAAACGGTTAATTCGCTTTTATTTTTTCTATTTAGCTCTTTTCTTTCTACTACCTTTTCATAGACAAAGATACAAATCATCAGATACACAAACCCTATTGCAAAACCAGCTAATACATCAGAGACATAGTGAGCTCTTAATAGAATTCGACTTACACCCATAAATAAAATATAGAAACTAAAGAACAGGATTACACCTGTTTTAATAAGTGAAGACTTCATATATTTAAGAATAAAATAAAGTAAGATTCCGTAAAAAGCCATTGATACAGTTGAATGTCCACTTGGGAAGCTATAGCCTGTTGCATCAATCGATGGATCTAGAATTGGTCGCTCTCTAAGAAATACATCCTTTAAGCTTTGGAATAGCTCATTACTACCAGCTAATACAACGGCAATCGTAATCATTCCCATATAATCTCTAGTTTTCCACCACAAAATAAATAAGGATAATACCCCTACTGATATGACCACTACTTTATCACCAAGGTTTGTAAAGAAGGCAATCAAATTATATCCGGTTCCTGTAATATGAACTTGTACAAAATTAACGACGGGTTGGTCAATCCATAACCCATTATATGTATGAATCGTGAAAGCTAACAATAAAAACAGGATAAGGTTTCCGCATGTAGCTACTAACAATTTAGGAATCATACGCTTTTTTTCAGTATCTATTTTTCTTGTAATCTCCATATTTACACTCCTCCATTTATGAATAGTATATAATATCCGTTAAAGGATTGAACTAATTTATGTCATTCTTTTTTTAAAATAATGATATAATCATAGAAGTAAGAATATTGAAAATTCCGATTAACCAAGGAGGTTATTTATTTGTTACAATCCCTTTTGCAAGAGCTTAATACTAATTTCCCCAAAATGGTAGAAATCCGTAGATTCTTACATATGAATCCTGAGCTTTCCTTTAAAGAAGTAAAGACCGCGGAATATATTGCAAATTTTTATAAAGAGTTAGGTGTAGATGTTCGAACTGGTGTTGGTGGAAACGGGGTAGTTGCAACCATTAAAGGCGATTTTCCAGGACCAACTGTCGCTCTACGTGCAGATTTTGATGCCCTTCCAATTCAAGATGAAAAGGAAGTACCTTACAAATCAACAGTACCAGGAGTTATGCATGCTTGTGGACATGACGGGCATACTGCTGCTTTATTAGTGTTGGCTGAATCATTTTACCGCTTAAAGCATGAGTTAGCTGGAAGTATTGTCTTAATTCACCAACATGCTGAAGAGTATGCACCAGGTGGAGCAATTTCCATGATCGAGGATGGTTGTTTAGATGGAGTTGATGCAATCTTTGGTACTCATCTTTGGGCATCTGCACCTACTGGAACCATTCAATATCGTGTAGGACCGATCATGGCAGCAGCTGATCGTTTTGAAGTCACTATTAATGGTTCAGGTGGTCATGGGGCACAACCACATAAAACAAAGGATTCTGTTGTAATCGGTTCTCAGTTTGTGATGAACCTTCAGCAGATCGTGAGTAGAAAAGTCGACCCTACTGAACCAGCAGTAGTCTCAGTAGGAAACTTTGAAGCGAAGAATGCCTTTAATGTTATTGCAGACAGTGCCACACTGGTTGGAACAGTTCGTACATTTAGCGAGGATGTACGAGATCAAATAGAACTAGAAATTGAAAATGTTCTAAAAGGCACTTGCTTAACAGCAGGAGCATCCTATGAATATGCATTTCACCGCGGATATCCAGCTGTGGTAAATCACAAAGCAGAAACTGAGTTATTTGTGAAGGCAGCAGAGGAAATCTCTGATGTAAACGATATTGAAGAATCCGCACTTCAAATGGGTGGAGAGGATTTCGCTTATTACCTACAACATGTGAAAGGTTCATTCTTCTTTACAGGTGCAAAACCAGAAGGTGTAGATGTTCCTTATCCACATCATCATCCAAAGTTTGATTTCAATGAAAAAGCGATGCTAATTGCAGCCAAAACTTTAGGAAACGCAGCACTAGCTTTTCAAAAAGAAGTAAGTGTAGAGGCAGTAAAGTAAATGTCATAACACCCTTATAATAAAAACCCCATTTTTCGTTTGAAAAATGGGGTTTTTTATATGTCTATCCCAAATGCCGAAGCATCCTTAATCGGTAACACTGTACAGCTGTTTCCCCTAAGTGGTCAAGCAAATGGTAGTTCGCAACTGCTCCTACTACTGCGCCAATTCCTGGAACAAGCTGAAATAATTTAACAAGGTCAATATAATCCCGATATTCCTGTTGCCATGTTCTCCAGTCGATTTGGCTGACATTCTCCGTATCCCAATTTTCAATGACTTCTAATAAGTGTTCCTTTTGGTCTTCACCTGAGAAGGCAAGCTGAAAGACATGCAATATAAAGAGGCGCTCATTTTCCTCACTTGTTTCAAATCCGTAAATGGAACCTACCTCAAATAAGAACCGCATTTTGATCCCCAATAACAATGGAAAATCGGCTAACCCTAATAAAATTCCCCCGGCACCAGTACCTGCTCCTTCAAGAGCTGCTGTCTTTTTATAGGCCTTTTGCTTCTGTTGAATCAATGTCTCTTTTTGATGAAGAGGCAAGTTGGGTTGATAAGTCGTTTTCGGTAAATACTTTGAACTATTCATAGTCAAATCTACCATTTGCCTAATACTTTCCGTAATGACTTCATGTGCTTTTTTAGGGATCAGCTGATTTATTTTAATCTGAGTATTTTTGGAAAATCTCTCAACCATACTCTTTCTACGAACTAGCTTCTTCTTCCAGTTTTGTGCTTCCTGATAGTATATTTGTTCATCATTCATAAACATTCTCCATACTAAGCTTGTTTTATAAGTTTCGCTTTGACGTATTTATAGACAAAAACATAACTAAACAACGCTGAAACTATTGCACAAATGGCTGCCACAAAAGGTCCTTTGAGGAACACAACTAATAAAGATAACAAGACAACATACCCAATCATTAATTTGAATAACATCCTTTGAAACGCTAACTCTCTAGTTGAACGTAAAGTTGGGTATAAGTCCAGCCAGAGCTTTTGGTCATGCTGCTTGTACATCGTGATCAACTGTAGTCCTGATATGTAAATAAAAAACGGTACAATAACTAATGAAGCAAATTCAAAGTGAACACCATACAGTATAAACCCTGAAATGATTAACAAGCGGATATATAACCCTAGATACTCCCCAGTCCTTATAAACGTTTTAATATAGAGAAAATCAAATACATGATCATGTTTTAATGGTATAGAAGCAGAGATCCAGTCTAACCATCTTCTAGGCTTAACTTCACTTCTTAAATGTGGAACATCTACAAATAAATTTGCCAATCGATAAAAGCGATTCATTAGCTTCGTTTCTGCATCTATCAGCAATTCCCATTTCACTGATTTCCCTTTAGTCATTGTGTAATATGAAGCTGCCCATATCACACCTATAACTAGTAAAATCAACATGTAAATAAACGGTGCTCCTCCTAATAGTAAAACTAGAAATACAGTCGTAAATGCTAGTCTAATGAGGTAATCAAACCAAGAAGACTTTTGCTCAAATATATGAAACATTCTCCACGATAAAAATAAATTCCATCCTTTGAGAACTAGCATAATAAAATAAAGCACCAATAGCTTCTGTAAAGAGTTATCTGTAAACTGATTCAGCATAGGAACCAATACTATAAATGTAACGAGAATTGTAAGGCTATGTATAACAAAGCTATAAACGATTCCTTTTTTAAAGTATTCGCTCATTTTATGTTCAACTGGCAATAAAAATACAAGATCTGGTTCCTTTAAAAAGGACCGAATCGATGAAGCTGTAATCACAATACCCAGGACTATTCCCATAATCCATTCATAAGGAAAAGCTTCTGGTAATTGTGAAAGCCATTGGTTGTAGTAAACAGCACCAGCACTAACAGCAATTAGAACCACGATCATTAAATGATCATTGAACATGTATTTCATATATCGACTTAGCTCTTTTAGGTAGTTTGAGAAACGTTGGCTCCAAATATTATTTATGTCCATTTGTTATTTCTTCCTTTGTTAACTGTACATAAATATCATCTAGAGTGGCATTAGGCATTTGAAATTCTTCTTGCAGTTCCTTTAAAGTTCCCTTTGCCCTCACCTTTCCTTCATGTAAGATGACAAACGAATCACAATACCTCTCAGCAGTCGCTAATATATGCGTGGACATTAAAATTCCTGCTCCCTCCTCCTTTTTTGTTTGCAACAGTTGGAGTAGAGATTGAATTCCTAATGGATCAAGACCGACGAAGGGCTCATCTATTATGTAAAGGGAAGGTTGTACTAAAAAGGCACATAAAATCATAACCTTTTGCTTCATACCTTTCGAGAAATGAGCAGGATACCATTTCATACGCTTCTCCATATGAAATTCCTTCACAAGAAAGTCAGTCCGTTTTTTATATTCAGTTTCATCAATAGAGTACGCCATCGCTGTTAGTTTTAAATGCTCTTCAAGTGTTAACTCCTCATAGAGGATCGGTGTTTCTGGAATGTATGTAAATTCAGAACGATAGCCTTCAGGGCTCTCTTTTAACGATTTTCCATTTATAGTAATGGTGCCTTCCTTTTGATCCATGAGACCAATAATATGCTTAATCGTCGTACTTTTACCTGCACCATTTAGACCAATTAGCCCCACCAATTCATTTGTATGTATAGAGAAATTAACATCATGTAGAACTGGATTCTTTGTATAACCACCTGTCAGGTTTTTTATATCTAATAATGTTTTCATAATCCCCCCAATTATTTTGACTTTCTTTAATCTTACCAAAAATTTCTTATAAAGGAAAAAATCTTTTCCACATAAATTCGACTCTATCGGACAAGATAATTAACGAAGAGGAGTTGAAGAAAAACGAATCGTCACCAAGCAAATAAACAACCAAATGAGGTGTTTACGGCAGGGTATAATCGATTCAACTCAGTGCCTTCTGTAAGATGTGAATTTTATTTGAAGGAGATGGTAAGCTTGAACAAGGATCCTAGATCACTTTACTAGCTTTTACCATAATGAAAAATGAGGTGTTTATCAAAGACCATTTTGCATGAATCAACTAACACATTCTAATTAAAATGAGGTGTTGGCGGTAGACCATTTACATTATTTTATATAATGACAATATTGGTTTATCAAATCGCAAATGAGGTGTCTACGAAAAATAACCTATAATTTATTTCTTCTATCACTCCTCTTCAACCGAGCAGGGTGCAACGATTCAGTTGCATCCTGTTTTTCAGTGGAAAATCAACAACTTGGGATTAGGATTTTCAGAAAAGATTTTTACATAAAATCATCTAGAACGGACAAGATAATAAACGAAGAGGAGTTAAAGAAAAGCGAATCGTCACCAAGCTAAAAACAACCAAATGAGGTGTTTGTGCCAGGGTATATTCGATTCAACTCAGTTCCTTCAGTATGATGTGAATTTTATTTGAAGGAGATGGTAAGCTTGCACAAGAATCGTCGATCTCTCAACTAGCTTTTACCATAATGAAAAATGAGGTGTTTATCAAAGACCACTTTGCATGAATTAACTAACACATTCTAATTAAAATGAGGTGTTGGCGGTAGACCATTTACATTATTTCATATAATGAAATGACTGGTTTATCAAATCGCAAATGAGGTGTCTGTGGAAAATAACCAATCATTTATTTCTTAATTACTCCTCTTCAACCGAACAGGGTGCAACTAATCAGTTGCATCCTGTTTTATTTTTATCTGAAGACAAGTCGTACATCATTAATAATGGACAAATTTGTAAAAGTACCTAATTGTCCTTTACAATATAAGTAATTGTTCATCTATTATAGAGAGGAAGATTTTAATGGACCATAAGGATGATTGTATTTTTTGTAAGATCATAAAAGGTGAAATTCCTAGTGCTAAAGTTTTTGAAAATGAACATGTACTGGCATTTTTAGATATTAGCCAAGTCTCTAAAGGACATACCCTAGTTATCCCAAAAGCACATAAGGAAAATATCTTTGAATTAACTCCAGAAATTGCACAAGAAATTTTTAAAGTAGTCCCTGCTATTTCTAATTCAATTAAGAAGCAATTCTCTCCAGTTGGTCTTAATCTTCTTAATAATAACGGAGAGCATGCAGGACAATCTGTGTTTCATTTCCATCTTCACCTTATTCCCCGCTATGGTAAAGGAGACGGGTTTGGAGCTGTATGGAAATCACATGCGAAAGATTATACACCTGAGCAACTTAACAACATTGCAAATTCTATATCTTCAGGAATACAATAGCCTGTCGGGAATCCCGACAGGTTTTTTTGTGATTTATCAAATTATAAAAAAATCATTTGTGGATAACTAGGGTCAGTGCATTTAATTCTAGCTCCAGCAACCAGCCAAGATGAAATTGCGATGATCTTTGCAATTTCAATCCTACCTCGAGGTTAACGGGGCGCTTGCACCTTTTGTTCTTCCTACCGTTCAATTGCTTGCTTTTCTAAAGTAAGAAATGATGAGCATTTTAGCCAATCAGGGTGATCAAGAAGAACCTCATGCTTTCGCAAGATCTCAGTTACTGATTGCCGAAACTGGTGATTCCACCTAAGTAGGTGAATAAATTCTTCTCTGGTACCGGTAAAGCTACACCGTTCTTTTAGTAGCAAGAGCATGTCCGCCTGCCATACGCTTGGTAATAAAGAGGTTCCCTGTATGTCTGGAAATCGAGTGAGTGATCCGTTTACATACAAGGCTTGTTCACAATAATACGAATAGATCCTTTTTACTTTATCTACCACTTTCATATTGATTTTATTTGCTGTATGCTCTCTCAACTGATATCCACTCTCTGTTTTATTCATATGCTCAAGTTGTTCAGGTTCTAAGAATGTTACCCAAACTTCTGTTTTTGCATCCTGTACAGGAGCAATAATTGCAGGTAAAGCACCATATGGGGCTAAAAAGGAACCATATACAACATCCGTATCAAGAATTGTTGCACGGAAACAAATATATAAATCGGACACTCCTTTGTTTAGACTAGACTTATATAAAAGCTGAGCTAAGCAAACATTCGAACCATATGCTAGCACAGGAATTCTCTTCCGCATTGGGGTTTTCTCTTCTTTTTCAAGAAAGCTTTTTAACGTCATGCTTTCACTTAGCGATGATATGAATGATCCGTACATATGGTCACCTTTTGTTAGGTGAACAATGGAATCCTCTAGACTTCTCCCCTGCTCCTCTATCTGGTTTGCTACACCTTTATAAAATATAAACGAATCCCTAGGCCTTGGTCCTGGATATATATCTGGATGATCATAGGGACTTAAGTGGATAGGCTTATTTTCACGGAACATACTACACTCTCCTTTTCATTATTTTACCACCACATACCCTAATCAAAGATTATTTATACCTGTAAAATTTTATAAAAATATATTCTTCTTGGAATATGTACCTATAAATGGGAAAAAATGATCTTGTACATAGAAGGAGGTACTAAGTTGAAAGAAGAACATAATGAGCATCAACATTCAGATGATACCCTAACGAACCGACAAGGACATCCTGTAACTGACAATCAAAATGTCCGTACTGTTGGCAATCGTGGTCCCACTACTCTTGAGAACTATGATTTCCTTGAAAAAATAAGTCATTTTGATAGAGAACGCATTCCTGAACGTGTTGTTCATGCTCGTGGAGCTGGAGCACATGGTTATTTTGAATCCTATGGCACAATTAATGGAGAACCTCTTTCGAAATATACACGAGCTAAGGTTTTTACAAACATAGAAAAACAAACTCCGGTATTTGTTCGTTTCTCTACCGTTGTTCATGGAGGACATTCTCCAGAAACACTACGTGACCCAAGAGGATTTGCCATTAAATTTTATACAGAAGACGGTAACTGGGATTTAGTAGGAAACAACCTTAAAATCTTCTTTATCCGTGACCCGTTAAAATTCCCGGATATGGTTCATTCGTTTAAGCCTGACCCTGTCACTAACTTACAAGATCCAGAGCGTATGTTTGACTTCCTATGCCAAACACCAGAGTCTATGCATATGGTTACATTCCTATTTTCTCCGTGGGGAATTCCTGCCAATTATCGCGAGATGCAAGGGTCTGGAGTTCATGCGTATAAGTGGGTGAATGAAGAAGGAAAAGGTCACCTTGTAAAGTACCACTGGGAGCCAGTTCAAGGCATAAAAAACCTGAGTCAAAAGGATGCGGATCAAATTCAGTCGATGAATTTTAATCATGCTACTCAGGATCTATATGAGGCAATTGAACGTGGAGATTATCCAGAATGGGAGCTATATGTTCAGGTAATTGAAGATCACGAGCACCCTGACCTTGATTTTGATCCACTTGATCCTACCAAGCTTTGGTACAAAGATAAATTCCCGTGGCATAAGGTTGGAAAAATGGTCTTAAACAAAAATCCTGAAAACTACTTTGCAGAAGTAGAACAGGTTGCATTTGGTACAGGTGTACTTGTTGATGGGTTAGACTTTTCAGACGATAAATTACTACAAGGAAGAACCTTCTCTTATTCTGATACACAACGTCATCGTGTAGGCACTAATTATTTACAATTGCCAATTAATAAGCCTAAAAAGCATGTGGCAACTAACCAATCTGGTGGTCAGATGGATTATCGTACTGATTTTGGAAAAGAGCAGAATCCACATGTTAACTACGAGCCATCCCTAATGGGTGGATTGAAAGAAGCAAAAAATCCCGGTAAAGAGCATGAACCATATGTGGAAGGGAACCTTAAAAGAGAAAAGATTTCTCGTGAGAACAATTTTGGCCAGGCGGGAGAAACTTATAGACGTTTCAACGACTGGGAGCGCAGTGAGCTAATAAACAATCTAGTCAGTGCATTGTCCACCTGTCGCAAGGAAATTCAGGATCGAATGGTTGAGCACTTCACTCAATGTGATGAGGATTACGGACGACGTGTTGCCGAAGGATTAAAGAATGCAGGTACTGATAATAGGATGGATGAGGCAGTAACAAATGCAGAGCAAATGGGACATGCTTCAGATCCATATTAATATGTAGTGCCACACAAAGCTGAACTGAAATATGTTCAGCTTTTCATTTATACAGCTGTGTATGACAGGCTATTTATATAAAAAAGTAAAAAATAATGCAAAACAAAATGAAAATTGTACCAATTCCTCCCATAGCTGTTGCTTTTTGCTTCAGCATTCGTACGGGTGGATAGGCGCCTGTGGTTCTAGACGTAATATAATAATGGATCATCTTTGTGTAAAAGAAAATGCCAATAAGTCCGCAGCAAATCATTAAGCCAACTAGCATATCTCTCCTCCCCTTTACTTCATGTTTATGCAAAAATGTTAAGTTATATGAGGTGTTTCACTCCTCTTATAAAAGGGTAATAAAATAAATGAAGGAATATAAGCGAAAATGTCGAATAAAGTAAAAAAATATTAAGTTACTATAGATATTGGAGTGATGTAGTAAATGAAAGGGAATACATTTTTTTTAGGAGTTGTCGTTGGAGGCATAATTGGTGGTGTTACGATGTTGTTATCTACACCTAAATCTGGTATCCAATTACGAGCATCTATAAAAGAGAATAGTCAGGATCTTTCTGAAAAACTTAATAACTTAAAACTCGAAACAAAAGGATTCCTTCAATTAATTGAACAATCAACAAAAGATGGAAAAGAAGTAGTTAAAGAATTCACTGAAGATGTACAAAGCACCATAGCATCTTGGAAGAAAGAAATTGCACCACACCAAATAAATATTCATAATGAAATAAAAGAAATTGAGGAAACACTTAGTCAACTGGAATCAGCACTTGAATCAAGCCGTCAAAAAGCTCTAAATTAGAGCTTTTTGACGGCTGTTTTTTGAACCGTCTACCATTCAATTTACTAACATAGTAAATTTGTTATAACTAAATTCCCATGCAAAATAGTTGATTTTACAAAATAAATATATTTTTTTAACATTTTATGAAAACCTTTTCTTTATTATTTAATAGTTTATTGGCATAATAGAATTATAATTCTAGCAACAGAAAATGCTACGTAAGTAGGTGATTAATATGATTAACAATACAAGTGAGTTTTCCATGAAAGAAGCATTAATCTACAGTCAACGAGTTGCACAACTTAGCAAAGCACTATGGAAGACAATTGAAAAAGATTGGCAGCAATGGATTAAGCCATATGACCTAAATATTAACGAGCACCATATTCTATGGATTGCTTACCATTTAAAAGGGGCATCAATCTCAGAAATTGCAAAGTTCGGAGTCATGCACGTATCTACTGCCTTTAATTTTTCCAAGAAGCTTGAGGATCGTGGATATTTAGTGTTTTCTAAGAAAGAAGAAGATAAACGAAATACGTATGTAGAGTTAACTGATTCCGGAGAATTACTATTGTTAGACCTAATGGAAAATTATCGTCCCTCTACTTACTCTGTGTTTGGTGGTTCTCTTCCACTGAAAGAAGTATACGGTAAATTCCCTGAATTTCTAGATCTTGTGAGCATCATTCGCAAAATTTATGGAGATGAATTTTTAGATATCTTCGAAAGATCTATTGAAAATATTGAAAATGACTTTATTGAGGTTGACGGTAAGTTATACAAACGGGTAGATTAACTACTCTTTGAATGCTGTTCAATGATTGTATGTTTTAAAATCAGCATGAGTGGTTGATACAATTGTTCTTTATGAAGCGCTTCAATAGTTTCTAGTGGCGAAAGTTTTTCATTTAATCTTCCAATAAAATCCTGCAAAAGCGGAGTAAAGCCTACAAAGCCCTCTGCTTTTTGGTTTTTATATTCAACTGTAAGTTCCTCACATAAATAAAATAATTCTTCTACCTCTTCTTCACTTAACTTTCTTTTCATCACCAAATGATGTAAGGGCCAGCTCTCTAAATCAACGAGCTCCAGCATAAGTTTCTGATAGTACTCTAACCGTTCTATACGTTTCTCAATTGTTTCCAAATGTCTTCCTCCTTCTCACTACCCCTTGATAAAAAAGATGCTTAAATATCTATTGACCTTTACCAACAAACCGAGTAAAGTATCAATGGTAAACAGTTACTTATAACTTCGAGGTGAATCGTCATGACCTGTTGGAAAACCATTAATCTATCAAAAGATTACGGGTTCCATCGTTTGTTTTTTCTTTCTTTTTTAATCGCTATTATGGCTTTCATTGTCTTGTTTTTATCTCTTCAATTATTTTTTCACTCAAAACCGTTAGAGGATAGTGGCTTACTATATGTGATGTTAGTAGCCTTATTACTTGTCCCAGGCCATCAAATGATCCATATCATCGCTCTTAAAATGGTAGGTAAAAAGGTTAAAACTAAAATTAAAAGAAGAGGATTATTTCCTATTATAACCATAAAGCATTGTGAATTATTATCTAAACCATTAGCATTATTGACAATCCTTGCACCTATTATGTTTTTCTCAATTATTTTACTAACTTTTAGTATCCTGTATCCAGCTTATATTCATTATGTCTCTATATTGGTTGCGATTAATATTGGCATATGCGTTTCTGATTTATTGTACAGCTACCAGATCCTAAAAGCTCCCCGTAAATGTATGCTAGAAGAAAACAATGGTGGATACGATATTATTGTTCATGAACAGGATTGACGAACTAGACTACAATATGTAGTCTAGTTTTTTTTACCTCGTCAAAAGAAATTCTAATTGATCTTTCTCTAAATCAAACGATTTAACAGTTAACTGCATCCCTTTTTCTAATTTAATATCTCTAACATTAACAATAATTTCATGTTGATCAGGTCGAACATTTACCCAGTCTGGAAATACAACTTGTTCTGCAATTAGGCCTAGAACAAGTTCACCTGGTAATTGTAGCCTTCCTAGGCTAATTTCCCGTTCCTTAAGAGTTAACCCTCCCGTTTCGTTTACGACAGGATGAAACGTCATTTGAAAGGGTATTTCACGATTAAAAACAATAAGGTTCCCTCTTAAATAAATAAAATCCTCAAGAATTACCTCGTAATTAATGTTCTTCACAGACGTCTTATCTATTTCTCCTAATTCTTCTTGAATCCAAGTATTGATTGCCTTTTTAGAGGTCGAAAGTGTAAAAAAAGGTTCACCTTTTTCTTCTAATTCTTCAGGGTTCACAGTAATGGATGGTTCTGTAAGCAATAAACGAATTACTATTACAAGAATAACACCTAACATAATTAGAACCGTGCTCAACAATACGAAAAATGCGCGTTTCCAATTTTGAATTCCCCTCATTGTCATGTCACCTCATTTTTAACATATCTTGTATATATATAATTTAAAAAAATCTTTCTTAAATAATTTAACACTCTTTTCTGGAATATCTTTGGATTATATGTAAAAATGACTTGTAGGTCTTAGCAATCTAGTTTAAAACCAACTGAGATTTTTCACTTTGTTAAAATACAATGTTGTTTTACAGCAAGGGGGATTTCTGGTACATCACGCGAGTGTTCCGGTATGAAATTCACAAAATAATGGTAATCCTGATTCATCAAATAATACTGAAAGGTGATTTCATGATACTGATTATTCACGAAAACTTTTCATATCATGCAGTATACCTCATACATACAATTGCTTAACCGTCCAAAACAGCAAAAATTTCATGTTTTCATGTTACTATAATTATCTTATACTATAAAAAGGGGGGGCTCAAATATGATCATTCTATATATACCATTGGCTGTATTGATCCTTTACTTCATAAACAGCTTAACAAATGCATTATGTATTCAGAAAGAAATACCTGAGGAGCGCCAACCAAAAGTCTTCCGTACAATCAATATTTTGATTACAATCTTACTTATATCATCTTTTGTTGAGGTTACCTTTACATAAGAAAAACGAATCATGAAGACGGGCGGTGTAGAATCGCTCATAGAAAAATTAATAACCTATATAAATTTTTCAGGTTGTCCAATGCGATTTTAAAGAACAAAAGGCGCAGGCGCCCCGTTTAGCCCCGACAAGCAAATGTTCCTGGAAGAAAAAAAGGGTGCTCTTCCCTTTTATTCTTCCAGGGTTAGTTGACCTAGGAAAAAGTGTACTTTCTTTTTCCCTCGAGGTAGGATGAAATTGCAAAGATCATCGCAATTTCATCTTGGCTGGGTGCTGGAGCTGGATTACTATGCACCAGCCATATTGATCCACAAATGATAAATTTTATAATTTCTTAAACAAAGAAAAAAGTGGTGAATTTCACCACTTTTTTATATTACATCCAAGAAGCACCGATGATGATTAATAAAATAAATAACACAACGATTAACGCGAAACTTGAACCATATCCGTGTGACATAATACATTCCTCCCAGTTTTTTATATTTGTGTGATGGTAATTGTAAGGCAGAGATTAACTCTGCCTTTTTAGTTCTTTAGTTCTTAGAACCAAGAAGCACCAACGATAATTAAAAGAATAAACAACACTACGATCAACGCGAATCCTGCACCATATCCGTGGCTCATGAGAACACCTCCTTTAACGAAAGGCTAAAATATCATATGCAACTATCAGTAAAAACGAATAGGCGTTTATCATACATTTAAGTGATTATTTTAATTTAGTATCCAACGTAAGCTGAACCTACGATGATTAGTAAAATGAATAGCACGACGATTAGCGCAAATCCACCTGTATATGCGTGACTCATTCAAATTACCTCCTTTTGTCGGTTTAGTTGTTCTTTTGTTTCTAGCCCCCAAAGAATTCTTTATTTCTTTAGGTTTACTACATACTATACAGATTCTCGTTTTTTGACTAAACGAATGTCCCGGTTTTGTATAAAAATAGGCATTTTACTTATAAAAAGTATTTGGTTAGCTCTGAGAAGTTAAAAACACTGGTGTTTTTAACAAGGGTGATTGATTTCCTTCTAATCAATCGGTTTATAAACATTGTTTATCTATAAAATAACTTTCTGTATTCTATAGAAAAACGAAAAACCAACAACATTGTGAACTGAGCTTTTCTTTAGTAAATTATGGTATAGTAATGGATGTAGGTTTTTTGGACATACTGATTGAAGGAAACCTATCCAGAATTCTACAAACTTTTCAATTTATAGGAGTGTTAAACATGAAGAAATACCTACTTGTGCTAATGATCTCAATTGGAATTTTAGCCCTTGCTGCATGTACTAATAATGCAGAAACGACGACAGATGATTCAGAGGTTGTAGTCGAATCAGAAGCTGGGTCTATAACTAAAGATGAATTATATGAAGCAATGAAAGAAAGATACGGGGAGCAGGTTCTTCGTGAGCTTGTATACGGTAAAGTATTAAGTGAGAAATATGAAGTAACAGATGAAGAAGTTCAAAAAGAAGTTGATACTTTAAAAGAGCAATATGGAGATCAATTTCCTATGTTGCTTCAGCAAAGTGGCTTTAAGTCTGAGGAGCAGTTAAAGCAAACCATGAAAGTTGGTTTGTTACAGGAAAAGTTAGCCATGAAGGACATTGAAGTAACAGATGAAGAAATTCAAGAGCATTATGATGCGTTAAAACCGGAAATTCAGGCTAGTCATATTTTAGTTGCAGATGAGGAAACAGCAAAAGAAGTAAAACAAAAGTTAGATGAAGGTGCAGCCTTTGAAAAATTAGTTGAAGAATACTCAACTGATGCTGGTACTGTTCCTGCTGGCGGTGACCTAGGTTTCTTTGGAACTGGAGTTATGGATCCTGCCTTTGAAGAAGCGGCATATGCATTAGAAGTGGGAGAGATTAGTGGACCTGTACAATCTCAATTTGGCTTCCATATCATTAAGCTAACTGATAAGAAGCAACTTGATCCACTTGAGGACATGAGAGAAACAATTGTGGAAGATCTAGGACGTGCTAAGGTAGACTTCACACAAGTAGAAGCGATGGTTCTTCAGGAATTAGAGGAAGCAAACGTTGAAGTAAAAGATGAAGATTTAAAAAATATGTTTGAACCTGCAAAGGAATAAGAAAAGAAGGTGTCAATGACACCTTCTTTTTTTTACGACTTTCTAATGAGCAACTGTTGTATTTCCTTTAACTGGTGTATTGTCTTCTTCTGTTTGTTGCTTTCGCTTTTCTCTTTCGTATTTAATTCTCTCAATAAACACTTGACCTTCGCGTTCAATGTAAAATTGTTGCATCTTTCTCTCTTTTTTACCAGTTTGTACCATCATAACCCCACTACCTACAATGCCTGCTACGAGTAAATAAATCCACCATGGAAGAGTAATCATATTTTATCCCCTTTCAAGACAAGCTCTGATTACGAACAATATATGAAGTTCCATAGCTATTTATGACTCATTGTTTAGTTATGAAAAGTAGGTTTGTAGAAAGAACGGTTATCTAATGCAAATACCCGATCAGAGAATTCACCAGGTTTAACACGTTCTAAGGCACGATCTAGCATGTTCATCTTTGCATCTAAGTTGTCGATATAATGAAGCATCTCCGCTTCCTTAATTAAAGGTGGCTTAGGGCTGCCCCATTCTGCTTTGCCATGGTGAGATAACACAATGTGCTGAAGTACCGTGACCTCTTCTGATTCAATTCCCAGTTCTTCAGCAGCTTTACCGATTTCATTGACCATGATTGTAATATGCCCTAATAAATTCCCCTCCACCGTATAGACAGTTGAAACAGGGCCTGACAGTTCAATCACTTTACCTAAGTCATGCAAAATCACACCTGAATATAATAAATCACGATCCAGTGAAGGATACAGCGATGAAATGGCCTTTGCTAAATCAAGCATGGAAACAACATGATATGCTAATCCTGAAATAAATTCATGGTGATTTTTAGTGGCTGCTGGATATTCAAGGAAAGACTGTTGATACTTCTTTACAAGATGTCGAGTAATTCTTTGGATGTTAGGATTCTTCAACTCAAAGATGTATTGTGTAATCTTAGACATCATCTCGTCTTTAGCTAAAGGTGCTACCTCCAAGAAATCATCAATTGAAACAGAATCAGTATGATTTACTGGACGGATATTTCTAATTTTAAGTTGATTTCTACCTCTATAGCTGTGTACATCCCCATATACCTTTACAATCGATTGTGCGTTAAACTCACTTTCGTGCTCAGGACTGCAATCCCAAAGCTTAGCCTCTATTTCCCCTGTTTGGTCTTGAAAGATTAGGGTTAGAAATGGCTTTCCATTACTAGCAATCCCTTTTGTGCTCGATTTTATAAGTAAATAGATGTCTACTTGTTCTCCAACTTCAAAATGAACAATTCCTTTTGCCATGTTCATCCCCCTATTAAAAAACTCTTAAATTATTTTATAACTTCATTATATCATACTAGAAATCATCTATTAGTAGGCTTTATTTGCTAATTGTTCATGCAAATTGGTCAACCCATATGGTTTAAGATTTAACCCTTCTAATGCCTGTTGATGACAGGTAAAGAATATAATTTGACGCTCTTTAGATAATTGTTTTAGCACCTCCATTGTGATTTCATACCTTGATTGGTCAAAATTAACAAAACTATCATCTATAATAATTGGAAAGGTGATTAAAGATTGATAATAAGTAGCCAATGCTAGTCTCATTGAAAGGTAAAGTTGTT
This sequence comes from Bacillus mesophilus, assembly GCF_011008845.1. Taxonomy (GTDB): domain Bacteria; phylum Bacillota; class Bacilli; order Bacillales; family SA4; genus Bacillus_BS; species Bacillus_BS mesophilus. The sequence continues at coordinate 694,275 of NZ_JAAIWM010000001.1, forward strand.
CAGATGTAGCCTGACTCAATTCATTTGGCGAAAATCTCATTCCATCTCTTCTCTCAACCATAATAGCATGAGTTTCAGCTTCCAAAAACAAGCGAGAATATCCTCTTTTAGTAAATGTTTGAAAGAACTGTTCAGCCTTTTCTAACACCTGTGGAAGACGTACCACCCGGTAGTAATCCTTTGTCTGCTGAAGCACATCTTTAGCAATAGCGAGTTTTGCCCATGTCTTTGCCTTGTCTTGTAACTGAGCCTTTTTTACTTCTAACTGTTGAAGCAAAGATGAGTATACTCCAGCTTGCTCGATTTGTTTCTTTTGCAATTTTATACTAGCAAACTTTGACAACAGCTCCTTTTCTTGCTGAAGTGTAGCTTCATACTTTGCATTCAAGGTTTCCTTTTGTTCTAGATGTTCAAATAGAAGATCAGTCTGGTCTGTAAATTCCTGTAGCCATTCTTCGTTATTCTGAAGTAGAATCATTGTGTTCTCATTGATTCTTTGCATTCGTGTTTCTAGCTCGTTCCACTTCTCATTTAGAATGGCCTTCTCTCTAAACTCTTCTTCGGTGTCAACATTTGCAGAAGTATATAATATGGTAATCTGGCATTTATAATAATTTGCTTCATTCTCTATTTGTCTTAGAGATTCTACCAACTCTTTTTGATGTTCTTCAATTATGTCTCTTACTCTCTTCTTTCTATTTGCCTCTTCTAGTTCTTCAATAAGCTGTTGTGGTGTTATAGTATTAAACGCTATTGATCGCCCTAGACCTTGGAGAAGCTGCTCGAAACAGTTCTTATGTTCAAAAATCTCGTTTTCTAACTGTGATTTCTCATCAATATGTTTTTGACTCTCTTCCATCAAACTAACTAGCCGCTCTAGCTGATCATAAAATTCTAATAACATTGAGTAAGAATACTGTTCCGGAATTTTTAGGTTAGTTTTTAACTGATCAAGCTGACTAGTAATGATAAAAAGAGACTGCTCCCACTTTTCAAACTTTTGTATAGTTGTTTCGTATTCCATCTCAAGCTGTTGAAGTCGTAAATTGTCCTTGTGGAGAGCAAGCTGAATTTGTTCGTCCTTAGCTAATAACTGTTCAGCCTCTATCCAGTTTGAAGAATTTGAATCGTCATCACCTGATTCTCGCAACTCCTCTTCCAATTCTCGTAATTCTTCTTTTAATAGTAGTAGAGATTCAGTATTAATCAGTTTCTTACTCAATATGGAACCACCAAACCATACCATCATTCCAGATAATAGAAAGAGTATGCCAGCAACCATCTGTTCTGAAATCGTCTGCCAAATCCCATAGACAATGAGGAAGATCGAAAAAGGAAGTAGAAAGGAATACTTGATTGAGTTAGCATTTTTAATAAGACGTTCTTGTCCACTAATTTGCTTTTTCACTCTCTCATATCTAGATTTACTAGAATGAAGGCTATTTTTCAAGATCTGTTCATTTGCTTTCATATTAACCACAGAGGTTAACTCTTCTCTCTTCTCGGCACTTAAAAGCTGGACACGATAGTGACGAACACCATTTTCAGCTGTGACTATATTTTCTTGTATTTGCTCCTGCTGTTGTTGTAGTATTTCTTTTTTGTTTTGAAGAGCCATGTACTTTGATAATAATTCTTTCAAATCATTTTTTACTGATAGTGAAAGATTTATCTCATCTAGCTCCAAGTCAGTGAGGTTAACTCCTAATGTTTTTTTAATTTTTGCTGCTTGATCTTCTAGCATTTCTATTTTAGAAGCTATGTTAAGAAGTGATTCCTGCTTCATTATAACCCTTGCATCTTTTTGAACAATTGCTTTTACTTCACTTTCCCTATTAATTAACTCTTCATCTATGGAAAGGCTTTTGAGTTTTTTTTGATTTTCTTCAAATTTCACTTTTAGCCCACTAATTCTTGCTTCAATAGGTAGTAAATTTTGAAGAAGATTTTCCAATCTAGTTATTCCATTTACTGGTATAACTGGTTTCAAACCAAGTTCTTCTCTTTGAACAGATATTGAAATTCGTTCATTATTGAAAGGAATATATTGCTCAAAAATATCCAGCTTTTTTATTAGTAATCCAAGGTTATGCAGCTCGTTTTGAATGTCTATATAATCGGCTTCTAGTTGTGCTTCTTCTGATAGTAATGTTTGATATTCCAAGACCTGTGATTTTGCTGAATGAACCTGTTGTGCGAGCTTCGCTGTGAGATCAAGATCTTGGTTAAGCTCTGGCTTCTTACCACTTGGCTTAAAAATTTGCTCCATTTCCTTCAAAAGTTTCTTTTCTAGTTCGATAATCTGATCACTACCGAGGATGCTTGTAGATAGCAGGTATTGACTAAGTTCATCGCCATTTATAGATTGGATATCCTGTAGCCCCTGCAAGCAAAAGGAGAAAATAGAAGTAAACAACTTTCTATTCATACCATTTAATAGCTTATGTAGTTCCACTTCTCCTCCAACTGTACCGTCCTCGAAGTAAACCGTTATTTCGCCCGCTGCTTTGCCTGCTAAACGCTCAATCGTTAATTGTCCATACTGAGCAGAATAAATGGTCATTTTCCCACCATATTTCAGTCCTGTTCTAGGCTCATAACGATTCTCATGCTGATTCCTTAATGGAAAGCCAAATAAGATACTATGCATAAAGGACATAATGGTCGATTTTCCCGCTTCATTCTCACCGTAAAAAGCGTGTAAAGAGTCAGTCAGTTGTATCTCCTGATCGACCATCTTTCCGTAACCGTATATGTGCAGCTTTTGGATGATCATTTCATCACCTCCATTTTACTTAGATCTAAGTAGTTCATGTAAAATCCAGCTCTCCGCCTCAGCTTTAATAATATCTATTTCTTGATCATTCAGAGCTGCTAGGAAACGTCTGCCTTCTTTGTGCTTATATAATGGTGCTAATGCCTCATCAAAGTTATTGTAATCCTCAAAATGTTGCAGTAGATCTCCAAGAAAATGAAGCTCACCCTTTAACGTTTCCTTATCTTTCATAACATCTATTTTAAAATCAAGGGAGTTAACCCAGATAAAGTCTGTTCGAGTTGCTTCCCCTTCATTAAGAATTTCCAGCACATCTTCCGTAACTCCGTGCTGATAAATGATGGTCGAGAGTTCACTATTTCCGTAAATCTCTAGCTGAAGAATTACTGCTTGCTGAGCCTTTCTATATTCCTCTAACTCTGTTTTACATTTATGTATAAGATCATCTATGGTTTGGATATCACTTGCAGTAATCTTCAAATGTTCCCACAAAATATCACATGTTGCTACAAAAGAGTAGCTGGTTCCTAATTCGCTCATTGATACATACATACAGCCTTTTTCTCCAGCTTCCTTTCGATGACGACCTTGGATATTACCTGGATAGATAACCGGTGGCTCAGTTTGTAGAATCTGCCTAGAGTGGATATGCCCTAATGCCCAATAATCAAAGCCTTTATTGTTTAAGTCAGATAGTATAAACGGTGCGTAAGGATTATGATCTGTATTAGAGGATATCGTCCCATGTAAAATGGCGATATGATAGCCTTCCTTTGTTTCTTTCTCATATTGAATGGCCTTGTTTTCCGTTACTGCCTTGTCCAAATAACTAAAACCATAGAGAGTAGCCACTTGCTCTCCTTCTCTTATATAGGGCTTGGCTTCTATGTTTTCATTAAAAAAATGAGCATTAGATGGCCACTCAAGCTTAATCCAGTCTCCGTTCAATGGATCGTGGTTTCCATGTATAATATATGCGGCAATTCCCTCTTGCTCTAAACGTGAAAGTTCGGTTCGTAAACGAATTTGAGCCCTCAAGCTTCTCTGTTCAGAATCAAAGAGATCACCTGCTAGAATAATAAAATCTACCTTCTTTTTTATTGCAAGATTGATAATCCGTTCTAAGGAAATAAAGGTACTTTCCTGAACTCTATTAAGTAAAGATTCCGGTAGATGTTTAAGTCCAATATACGGGCTATCCAGGTGTAAATCTGCTGCATGAAGAAACGTAATTGGCTTCATACTTTTCACTTCCCTCTTTCTAAGTACCCATATTGTACCATCTTCTAAATGCGAATGCACGTTCTTATCACGCTGTGAAATTAATAAAAAAAGAGATTGGCAAACGCCAACCCATAACAAATACAATTTTCTATATTTCTTTTGTCATAAATACACTGTTAGGATCTTCTACATAGTCAGAAAATGGCTTACAATACTCGAAACCAAAACTAGCATAAAGCTTCCTTGCTGGTTCAAATGCAACCATAGAACCTGTTTCTAGACTTAATCGTTTATAATCTCTTCTTATTGCTTCCTCTATAATATAATGAAGCATCTTTCTTGCGACACCTTTTCTAAGATGTTTGGACGATGTTTTCATCGACTTTATTTCTCCATGATGAGGATCTAGTTCTTTAATGGCTCCACACCCCACTAATTCCTCTCCCTCCCACACACTCCAAAAAGTAACCTCAGGCTTTCTTAATCCATCAAGATTTAAGGCATGTGTACTTTCTGGTGGAGACAGTTGTGCCATACTCCAAAGATGATCCATAACCAACTCAGCCACTTCGGGACTTGTTAAATCATCTATTTTTATTTCCATAATCTCACTCCTACGCTGATGATGTTAAAACCTAAATGAATGTTTCATTTATAGTTCTATAACATCATACAATATTCCTTTTTAATGGACGTCTATACTATTTACTGATGCGAAAAAGACCTTCAATCCTTATAGATTGGAGGTCTTTACCTAACTGATTGAATTAGAATTTTTCATTCAAAACCTTTGTATCTTTATCTACTAGGTCGTTGATTAATTGGTTTTTTTTTAGCTCTAGTGTTTCCGAGGTATGACTGTGGGTTTTTTTCAATAATTCTGGGTGTTCCATTAATGACATGCCATAAGAAGGAATCATTTCCTTTATTTTAGGTTCCCACTCATTGATTCTTTCAGGGAAACACTTTGCGATCACTTCAAGCATAACGTGAACCGCTGTAGAAGCACCAGGTGATGCACCTAGTAATGCAGCAATTGAACCATCAGCAGCACTAACAACCTCGGTACCAAACTGAAGCGTTCCTTTACCGCCATCTACGGTATCCTTAATTACTTGCACACGTTGACCAGCTACAACTAAATCCCAATCCTCGCTCTTTGCGTTAGGGATAAATTCACGTAACTCCTCCATACGCTGTTCTTTTGAAAGCATTACCTGTTGAATCAAGTATTTTGTCAGTGACATGTTTTTGGCACCAGCTGCCAGCATAGTTATCAGATTATCAGGCTTTACCGAAGTAACTAAATCGAACATTGAACCGTTCTTTAAAAACTTTGGTGTGAAACCAGCAAATGGTCCAAACAACAATGACTTTTTGTTATCGATAAAGCGTGTGTCAAGATGCGGAACAGACATTGGAGGTGCACCGACTTTTGCTTTACCGTAAACTTTTGCATGATGCTTAGCTACAATCTCTGGATTATTACATACCATAAATAATCCACTTACCGGGAACCCACCAATGTTTTTCCCTTCAGGTATACCAGACTTTTGCAGTAAATGAATGCTTCCGCCTCCGCCTCCGATGAAGACGAATTTTGCCGTATGACGCTCGACAGTACCATTCTTTAAATTCTGTACCTTTAATTCCCATTGGCCGTTATTTTTACGTTTAATATCATTTACACTATGGCTATATTTTAAATCGATATTTTTATTTTTCAAGTGATCAAACAACATACGTGTTAATGCACCAAAGTTAACATCAGTTCCAGTATCTATTTTGGTTGCAGCAATCGGTTCATCGGTCAATTTACGATCTTGCATAATAAGCGGAATCCATTCCATAAGCTTTTTCGGATCATCAGAAAATTCCATCCCTTGGAATAGGGGGTTCTTTGCCATCGCCTCATAACGCTTTCTTAAAAAGGAAACATTTTGTTCCCCATGTACTAAACTAATGTGAGGCAATTCTTTAATAAAATCCTGTGGATTTTGTATCCGCTTGCTTTTTATTAGATAAGACCAAAACTGCATTGAATCTTGAAACTGTTCGTTAATTTTTATAGCTTTACTAACGTCTACAGAACCATCCGGTTTTTCGGCAGTATAGTTAAGTTCACACAACGCCGCATGTCCTGTTCCTGCATTGTTCCATTCGTTAGAGCTTTCCTCACCAGCCTTGGAAAGCTTTTCAAATACTGTAATATTCCATTCCGGTACTAATTCTTTTAAAAGTGTACCTAGAGTCGCACTCATGATACCGGCACCTATTAAGATAACGTCTGTTTTAGTTTCTCTTATGCTCATTTTTACCTTCCTTATATTCCTAAAATTCGCAGAAAGAATGTAGGCGTTCCTGCTTAGGTGTCACACCAATCCATGGTGCGACCTATATTAATTTACTGATATAATAAATTTCATTTATTTAAAGAATCATCTCTACTATTATATGATAATTATAAGCTATTTAAAAGCTGGTAAAAAGTGAAAAGTTTATCCTGGAAGTATTATATTCCTACCTTGTAGTTTACCATTAGTTCTGATCATAAACCAATGCTAAAACTAATAAAATATTTACCAGTTGAGACTTTTTCCTTCTTGTATTCTATCACTTTTTTCTCCGGAAGGATGTATTTTTGCATGAAACTTAACTATAGTTACTTTTTCTGGATTGGAATATGAAGCTTCAACTTTGGCGAGTCAGTCATCGGATTATAATCAAAAGGAAATTCCTCATAATGTTCAAGTTCATTTTGATCTAATACATACTTATTTAGTTCAATCCAATTGTACACCTCGCTATATACCTCATGCACATTTTCTTCTTCATATTGTGAAGTAGCAGACGTGTGTGCTGGGACTGAAATTCCAGTCATACCTTGAGGAATTACATCAAGGTTTGGAACTTCTAAAGCTAGATAATAGCTAAATCCATTCTCAATATTATGGTAGGATAATCCAATAATTATATCTGGATTACATGCATTCTCAATGGATCCTAGGTTGTTGCGAAACTCCTGTTGCAATTTCTTAATAACTCCCTGTCCTGCCTGTTCAAAATGTCCCACTCCATCTTACACCCACACAATTGAACGCTTTTTTATCTTCGACAGTTATTTCCATAACCTTTTTACATCCTTTCTCATTATATGAAAATACAAATAAAAGGTAATCTACTTCTTTTATTTCTTTGTCACATTTATGGCGCGTTTTATATCCTTAAATGAAGAAGACTTTCCGTAGAGTAAGACTCCACCTTTATACACTTTTGCACCAACTAATGCCAAAAGAATAATGGTTCCACCTAGAATACCGATCCCTAGAGCAACCTCCCAAACTGGGACATTTAACATTCCGACTCTTAAAAACATAATCATCGGTGTGAAAAATGGGATAAAGGAAGTAACTGTAATGAACGTATTTTCAGGATTTCCTAACCCAAACATCGCAATCATAAAAGCAATCACAATTAACAAAGTCATCGGTGTAATCATTTGTTGAACATCTTCAATTCTACTTACAAGCGAGCCAAGTACCGCTGCGAGTGTGGCAAATAAAAAATATCCTAGTAAAAAGAACACAATCGCGTAAACAATTGTACTTACAGGTAAATGAGTAAAACCAAGAAACTGAAACATCCCACTTTCCATATTCGATAAATTCATTTTTATGGATTGATATCCAATTAACAGTAGAATACTAAATTGCGTCATGCTTAATAAAGCAATTCCCAAAATCTTTCCGAACATTTGAGTGACTGGTGAAACACTAGAAATCAATATTTCCATGACACGTGAGGATTTTTCTGTTGCAACCTCCATTGCAATCATGTTGGCATACATGATTACCGCTATATAAATCATAAACAAAATAATATATACAAGACCACGGGCCGAGTTTAACTCTTCTTCTGTCTTCGCATTTTCCTCAAGAGCAACCATTTCAAATAATACTGGCTCATATAGTTGCTGTATTTCCGCATCTGATAACCCTATTTGTGATGTCGCAATCGATATTTTCACTTGTTGCAAGGATTGCTGTAGATTCAAAGACTCTAGTGAATTGGCAATAGAATTTGCCTTGTACACTGCCTCAGGCAGACCTGTATCGTTATATGCTAGCACTAAAACCCCTTCAAACTGGCCATTTTGCACATCCGTTTCAGCCTCTTGAATCGTACCATCATATAAGTCTAATTCTAGCTCTTGATCTATGAGAAGGATTTGTTGCTGTAAGATTGGAAATAGCTCTCCTGACTCGTCGATTACAGCTACTCTTTTCCCTTCCTCCTTATCGAACACTTTTATGATGTTCTCAAAATTACTTAATCCAAGAATTAAAACAGCAGTTACAGCTGTGGTAATAATGAAGGATTTTGATTTTAGTTTATTTAAATAGGTATGAAGCAAGATAATCCAAAATTTATTCATGGTAAGTAGCACCTACCTTCTCAACGAAAATATCATGTAACGATGGTTCTTCTAGTTCAAACTTACGAACGAAGCCTTTCCCATGTAGCATTGAAAAGATATTCATCGATGCTTCTTCACTTTCTACTTGTAGGATTATTCCACCGCTTCTTTCCTTGTACTTTAGTACACCCTCTACCGCTTTTAAAAATGACAAATCAAAATCCGCTTGAATAGAAAGGTTCTTCTTTCCAAACGCACGCTTGATTTCCCTCAAAGACCCATGAACGACAGGTTTACCATGGTGCATAATGCAGAGATGCTCACAAAGCTCTTCTACATGCTCCATTCTGTGACTTGAAAATACTATTGAAGTCCCTTCATTTTTCAAATCAATGACAGCATCTTTAAGTAGTTCCACATTAACAGGATCAAGTCCACTGAATGGCTCATCTAAAATAAGTAAATCTGGTCTATGTATAACAGATGCTATAAATTGGATCTTTTGTTGATTACCCTTTGATAACTCTTCCACTCTTTTGTTTTCATAATCAGGAATTCTAAATCGTTCAAGCCAATTTTTCATTTCCTTTATCACTTCATTTTTTTTCATTCCCCGTAATCTACCTAAATATATTAGCTGTTCTTTTACCTTAAGCTTTGGATATAGCCCGCGCTCCTCCGGTAAGTAGCCAATGATATTACTTGTTTTATAGTTAATCACGCTGTCCTTCCAACTAATTGTTCCAGAGGTTGGTTCTAATAATCCTAAAATCATCCGGAAGGTTGTTGTCTTTCCCGCACCATTAGCCCCTAAGAAACCAAACATTTCTCGTTCTGGAATAGTTATAGAAAGATGGTCGACCGCTGTAAAGTTCCCGAATCGTTTAACTACATTATCAATTTTTAATGTCATGTTGTCCCTCCTCTTCTTCCTTATTTACGAATCAAAATGAGGATTGATTCATCATTTAGCAGGAATTTTAAGAATTATAGAGAAATAATTATAAATAGGTAAGTAAAAGATTATGGTTGGAGGTTTTCAAATGGCGATTTATACTGTTACGGTTTTTGATAAAACAGGTAGTAAGTTATTAGATGAGAATTTTGATGCGTCAACTGATGCAGATGCAAAAGTTAAGGGTGAAGCAATATTAAAAGAAAAAGGTTACGAGGAACATACACATCGTTGTGTGTCACCAACAGGTAAGCTAATTCTTTTTCATCGTTAATATTTGGTCATATGAAAACGGTCACATAAAAAGTGACCGTTTTATTTAGTTTAAATAGGCTGGTTTCCGAATTCTTATCGCTGTTATAACTAAACTCCAATTAAGGTTTGGTCCGTTGATTTCCATTGCAGGCACTCGCTTTCCGCGGGGAGGGATGTGAGCCTCCTCGGCTTTGCCTGCGGGGTCTCACACTTCCCTCTATGTCCCGCAGGAGTCGAGCGCCTTCCACTCCAATCAACTCTAGTATTTTACAAAGCTATTTTAAAGAAAACAACCTTTCAATTAAATGTTGGGTTTTCTTATACTACTTCCCTACAAACTGAGGCTTTCGTTTTTCTAAAAACGCACTAACACCTTCTTTATGGTCTTCGGTTACTCTCATTTTCCCTTGGTTATGGGTTTCCAATTTAAGGATGCTCTTCAGTTCATCAAGTTGAATGTTTACATAAATTAACTTTGTGGCAATCATAGCTTGCACAGGCTTCTCTTGCCATGCTGCAATTTTCCCTGTTACCGCTTCTTCCAAATCGCCTGTTACTTCATCGATAACACCTATTTCCAGAGCTTCTTCTGCTGCTAGAGTCTTTCCTTCCCAGATAACAGATCTTGCCTTTTTATCACCCAGTCGCTGCTTTAGGAAGAAATGACCTCCACCATCTGGTACTAGTCCAATTCCGATAAAGTTCATAGCAACCTTAGCACGCTCATCTACCATAACATGATCACATGCAAGCGCTAGACTCAAACCTAATCCAGCAGCTGCCCCATGAATCGCACAAATAGTTAACTTCGGCATTTCATATAACGCCGTCACTACCGCACCGATTGTCTCCATGATTGATTCGAACGGTGTGTCAAATGAGGAAAGCATCGTTTTGATATCTCCACCAGCGGAGAAACCTTTACCGCTTCCTTTAATAACAAGGATATTTTCTTCCATTTGGGCAGCCTTATTTAACAGCTCTAATAACTCCTCTAACATAGGTACATCTAATGAATTATAAGCTTCAGGTCGGTTTAAAGTAATCGTAATGACACCATTATGTTTTTCAAGCAAAACTGTTCCAGACATAAATTCTCCTCCTAATGATCAAACATATATACTACTACTTATTCTATATATGAGAGTTATTTCCTTTTATAATATAAAGTTATTGTTTGTTTCATTACTCTAAGCTATGGGGTTCGACTGCCTAGGCAATAGGAAAATTTATATAGTCTATCAGTCTTATATTTTTAATGTATAATAAATATTGATATATGCATGAAAGGAAGGTTTAAAAATTGGACAATCAGATTCCTCAAATAAAAACGCGCAACTATAAACCAGCTATCATTATCATCTCCGTTGTTATTAATGTGTTGGTTTTAGTACTAGCTGGTATTCCTGGAGTAGATAACTTCACTGCTTTTGATGTGAAAATCCTACCATTAATGAACGCCATTTTTAATAGTTTTACATTTTTATTCTTAGTCGGAGCTTTAGTAGCCATCTTAAATAAAAAGGTGACACTGCATCGCCGGTTAATCTATGCAGCGTTTATTTCTACTACTCTATTTCTTCTTTCTTATGTCACTTATCATTTTATTGCTGAATCAACTTCTTATGGTGGTACGGGTATAATGGCTGGCATTTATTACTTTATACTAATCACCCATATCATTTTAGCAGCTGTTATTGTTCCCCTTGCCTTAACATCTGTAGCAAGAGCCTGGAATATGGAAAATGAACGTCATAAAAAAATTGCACGCTGGACTATGCCTTTATGGTTATATGTCAGTTTGACAGGAATCCTTGTTTATTTAATGATTTCGCCATATTATTAAAAATATAAAAAACGCTTAATCCCTGAAAGCACCTCCTTGTTAGATTTCTATCTATCAAGGAGGTGCTTTCGAGTTTTCAAGCGTTCTTCACATGAATTTTTTAGACCTGCGTTTTGTTTATATCAAACAATTCATTTAAGATGATTATTTTATCTTTTGTATATTGTTCAAATCCATCGTTATAGGACTTCGGATCCTTAGGATTTGCAAAACGTGTGATTTTTCCTGTTTCAGGATGAACAAATTTACTGGATGCTCCACAGCCTAACCCAATAATGGTTTGTTTTTCTTCCATGATCATGATGTTATATATACTTTCTTGACCTGGCAAGGAGTAACCGACGTTTTCAAGATTACCAAGAATGTTTTTCTGCCTATATAAATAATAAGGTGTATATCCGTTAGATGCAGTCCAGTTTGTTGCTAGCTCCATCATTCTTGTTATCTCATTGCGATCAGCAACCTTGTATTTTTCTTTATTTTGAGTCATTTCAGAAGCTCTTTTAAAAGAAAGAGTATGAACAGTTAGTGACTCAGGCATAAGTTTTTGCGTCTCGTCTAGCGTGTATTGAAACTCCTCTAATCCTTCTCCAGGTAAGCCGATAATTAAGTCCATATTTATATTGTGCATGCCCATCGACCTTGCTAAATGGTACTTATTAATCGTCTCCTCTACGGTATGGTGTCTACCAATAGCTTTTAATGTTTCTTGTATATAAGACTGTGGATTAATACTGATTCGATCGATGTTCCATTTGTTCAACACCTGAAGTTTTTCTGGTGTAATGGTATCAGGTCTTCCCGCTTCAACAGTAATTTCCCGAATCTTTTCAACTGATGGAAAAGATTCGTACATTTCCTCATACAGCAAGTCCATCTCTTCCGCAGTTATGCTCGTTGGTGTGCCGCCTCCGTAATAAATGGTGGTTATGTTAATATTATTTTCTTTCAGCCATCGTCCGATTTCTCGGATTTCAAAATGCAAACCACCTAAGAAAGAGTCTACTTTTCCTTGCTTTCCATTTATTGCATATGCAGGGAATGTACAGTATGCACATTTGGTTGGACAAAAAGGAATGCCAATATAAATACTAACTTCCTTACCAAGATCGTATAAGTCAGGTACAACATCGAGTTGACGATCTACAATCGACTGCATTAATGCAATTTTGTGATCCTGAATCTTGTAATCCTCTTTTAGCTCTGCATGTGCCGCCTCTTTCGACTTTCCTTCTTGTAGCTTTTTATGAAGTAGCTTTGTTGGCCTTACTCCAGTTAAAATCCCCCACTGCTGCACCATACCAGTTACTTCTTCCAAAACGCTTAATAACACGTAAGAAACAGTGCTCTTGATAAGTCGAAAACGCTCTTTCTCTGTTTCTTCCGCTGAAACGTTTTGTTCAAAAGTTGCCTCGTATCGTTTGGCAGTTGAATGTAAAATTCCCATCGCATTTGCACGTATAGTATGATCGCCCTCAGTAACATCAATGTGAACAGTAAACTCAGGGGAATCAATCATCTCAAAGTGTAGATCCGCTTCTTCAAAAAACAACTGAACAATATGTGTGAGCGGTCTTACAAATCTGTCATCCTTTATACCATCTAATTGGATTTTCAAAGCAAATCACCTTTCTATTTAAAAAGCTTACTTAAGTGTACATAAGGATGAGTGGTAGGTCAATTTCATAACTTTACGCTAGGAAACTCTAAAGTGCATACAGAAAAGGTGCTGACCTACGCCAGCACCTTTTATCATTTATTATTTAAGTGTGTTATGGACAATTGTTTTCTAAAATGAGACATGATCATATAGGGAACTCCGTTTTGGTCATTTTTCCTAGTAATCCAATCAGCTGCTTGTTTTACCTCTATAGGAGCATTTCCCATTGCTACTCCTAATCCGGCTTCTCTAATCATTTCTAGGTCACTGATTGAATCCCCAATCACAACCATCTCAGAAAAATCTATTCCTAAATATTGACCAAGTAGCTTTAGGCCGTCCCTTTTTGAAACCTGCTTGGAGACAATTTCAAGTTTAAGAGGTGCATCAGAATAAAGGTGAACCCCTTCAAAGGCATGCTCTAAAGTTGTCTGTGCTCTTTCCAACTCTTCATGCTTTTCAAAGTAAACGTCTATTTTAGGTGTTGAAACTGGAAAGTCACGAAGAGAATCGCCCAATGATTCTACAAATTGCATGGGATAAAACAACGGATCACCCGTTACAAATACTGCCCTTGCCACCATATTATTTTGCAGATGAACTCGGTTACCAAGGGAATACCTTTCATGTAATAATCGGATATTACAATCAAAGTTTTCTAACACTTGGACAATATTAAAGGTCTTTTCTTCTGGTATACGATTATCTATAATAGGCGCATCCACCGATGTAGCGATAAATCCTCCTCCATGTGTAACTAGTAAACCATCGATTTTTAAAGCCTTTGCCACTTTTTTGGCAGAAGGAAAATTCCGATTAGTTACTAAAGTAATATAAACTCCTCTACGTTTCACAAAGTCAATCGCTTCTTTTAAACCCTTTTGAAGCCGTCCGTTTGAACGAAGGATCGTTCCATCTATGTTTAATGCCAGCATCCGATAGTACATCACTATCTTCTCCCTTCAAAGGTCTAGTCATATATCCTTAAATTATGTTAATTTTCAAGGGAATAGAACTTGCCTTAAAGAGAGGACAATTTATAACACCTTAATGGATATCTCGCTTTTTAAAGCGTCCACCTTTTACCTCGGCGATATTACCTACATCGAGAAACGCCCCAGAATCGAGCTCTTCCACAATTGATTTTAGTTTAGCTTCTTCTAATCGTGTAATAACGCAGAAGATTACTTTCTTATCATCTCCCGTATAGGCCCCTTCCCCAGAAAGGTATGTTACTCCACGACCTAATCTTGCCATAATCGCATCACCAATTTCTATGTGTTGATCACTAATAATCCAAGCCGATTTAGACTCGTCTAATCCCATTACGGTTACATCTATTGTTTTAAAAGCAATAAAATAGGCAATTAGCGAGTACATGGCACGATCCCAACCGAACACAAATCCAGCACTACCTAAAATGAAAATATTAAAAAACATAATAATTTCACCGACTGAAAACGGTAATTTCTTATTGAACAAGATTGCTAAAATTTCCGTACCATCTAATGAACCGCCATATCTAATAACAATACCGACACCAATCCCGAGTGTGATACCTCCAAAAACTGTAGCCAATAACGGATCTGTTGTCACTACTTCCACATTATGGAGCGCTGCTACTGAGAAGGATAAAACGATGATAGCAAACAAGGTAGAATATGCGAAGGTTTTACCAATTTGTTTATATCCGATGTACAGAAAAGGCAGATTGAGGAAGAATAAGAACCAAGCTAACTTAATGTTAGTTAAATAAGATAAGATAATGGATATTCCGACAATTCCACCGTCAATAATCTTATTCGGTACAAGGAATAATTCAAGTCCTGCAGCCATTAATATAGAGCCTAATAAAATAAATAAACCTCGTTTAAAAATCTTAATCAAAGACGTATGTTTATGTTGTGTTTGTTTTTTTGCAACTTCCAACTCCATCCCTCCCTGAAGTAATCATTTATTTTAATTATAACACTATGTTAGTCTATATTATTTTCAGATGCTTCGTTTGTTGTAAAAATTATAGATGAATATTTGGTTAGTGATCAACATAGATGAGGTTTCATTGCGCTACCACTTGCTCAAAGTTCAGTTAGTAGCAACAGACGCATATTTTAGAAAAGTGACGCATAAAAGTCAGGATTAGACGCATATATTTCAATTTTGACGCATAAGAGTTGAAGTTTGGCGCACATTTTCGAAATACGGTGCATAAAAGGTTAAACCAAAGATTAGGTTGACTCAAAATCACCCTATTTTAGTTAAAAATTCTTAAATATACCAGTAAACCCTATACTGACGTCTGTAAATAAGCATACCCTTCCATTAAATAAAAAAACCTCGCAACATTTCCATTGCGAGGTTCTCCTATTATGATCCCATTGGACCGTATAATTCTTCTAGAGGCTTCATGATAATTTGATTTAGTTCACCAATTAACACGCTCATACGCTGCTCGGTATCCATTAGACGTGCAATTGTCGGATGTTGCTGAACTAGTGCCACTTGTTGTTGCGCCTGTTCAACCTCTTGTTGAGTAATTTCCATACCAGACATTTGCTTTTGCTGAAGCTGTAGTTGCATATCGCGGAAGCTTGTAAAAAGTCTCGACGCTGCTTCGTCTGCATTCACTTCATCATATAATTTTTTTAGTTCCTGAAATTCATTGCTGTTTCTAACAGCCTTTTCTAATTCGTATGCTACATCATGTAAATTGGTAGACATGTAGGTCCCTCCTCAAATTATGTAAATGACCACGCACTTAAATTATTCATACGTTCAGTCTCCTACAACTATAACAAACCTTTTTGTGTATTTCACCCTATAAGCCATACAATAACTCCTTGAAGCAGTCCAATTAACCCACCCAGTAGCGCTCCTAGAAAGGTAATCATTTTAAATTCTTTTTTTGAAATGGATAAGATCATATCTTCCAATCTTCCGACTGAAAAGCCTTCAACTTGGTGTCTAACCATATCTTCCACTCTGAGTTTTTGAAGGATCTTGTCAGAGTTCTTCGCTAAATAAAAGACCGCAAACTTTACAATCGCTGGAGCAATTTTTTCAATGATTAATTCTTTTACAGGTAGAAGCAATTCAGAAACCGGACGCTCTAACAGAGCAGAGATGTTCAGTTCTTTTACTATTTTCTGTCTTACAGTGAAAACGAGTTCCTCTTTTTTAAGGATGTCTGAAAACTCATCCACTCTCTTACGTTTTAGCTTATTCCATTCTTCCTCTATTAAAGAAGTTAGAATTTGGACTGTTCCATCATGCTTAAGGAATTTAATAATTTCAGGCTGAACCTTTTCTACAAGGCTTACTTGCCCTAAAAACATGGTGACCATATTGCCAAGCATCCCTCTCGTTGCTAGGAAATCATCAATCATGTTCTTAAGCTTTTGCTTTCCGACTTCACTTTGAAAAAATTCAACACCTTTATTGGATATGTAAAGACTTATAGAAGGAATACTTTGATCAATGCGACTGATTAGACTAGCCGGTATCAACTCATCGATACTCTGTGAGGAATGCTCGTCCCAAAATTTTTCAAGTTTTTCTTCAAGAAATCGATCTGCCTTGATCATTAATTTTGTATCAGCATCCTGAATATTTAGTTTTTTAAGAAGCTCCTTTATCGTCATATCTGTCTCAAAAAGCTTGTTACTCTCACTTTTGACGATTTCATTCATTTCACCAATAAACGTAGGATCTGTAAATTTCTTTTTGAATCCCTCTGCCGTTACTAGATGTTCTACTACTAATCTCCCCATCTGTACAGCTAGCTCTTCTCTTCGTTTTGGTATTAAACCGGGTGTAAAGGGAAGTCGTTTTCCTTTTACATATATAGGATGATGTGGTCGAAAGAGCATTTGAATAGCCAGGTGATTGGTAAAACCACCTATTATTGCTCCAATTACAACCATCATTCCAATCATGAACAGATCCTTCATATTATCACCTTTCTTTCACCATCTTGAGCGATCCTTCATACGATACGATATCAGCAAGTGCCTATTTTATTATAGGGTTTATTATCTTCTCAATCAAATGAGGGTTGAATATGATCTTTAGTGAAAAAGTACAGGTTATCAGTCAAGACATCCAAAATCCATATGTAATTAACATATCTGAAGAGCTTTTTTTAAGCTGGTCACTTTCCCTTAGAAAAAAATATCATTTTCAATGTGGAAACTATAGTACGCACGTTGTGTTCTTTCCTGATTCTTCAATTAAAGGGATAGGAATGGATTCAAGGCTGCTTCAAGAACTCAAGCTATCAACCAACAACCAAAATCTAACGCTTTTCTATCATGAAAGTGCAGGAATGTTTTCGTTAGGACTTGTGATTGGACTATTAACAGAAACAAGGGAAACAGAAAGTGGTCCTTCATTTGGTTCGGTCCATGATTTTGCAAAAGAACTGTCTGTCTATTGCCAGGAAAACCATGTCCTCTTTTACGTATTTTCATTAAAAGCATTGAATGTGAATACACTTGAGGTTCAGGGATATATTTGGAACGGAGAGAAATGGGAACTCACTCTCGTCCCACTTCCTCATGTTGTTCATAACCGGATTCACTCTAGGAAAAGAGAGAAATCAGCAACAGCTGAAGCACTATTTTCCTTGTTACGTGATAAACAGATTCCCTTTTTTAATGATCATTTTCTAAATAAGTGGGAATCACACCAGCATTTAGTTCAGCATGAGCATCTTCTACCCTATCTACCAGAAACCGAATTACTACTAAATATTAATCAGTTAGAACACTTTTTAAAGAAGCATGAACAAGTCTTTATTAAACCGATTCATGGAAGTCAGGGAAAGAAAATTATTAGAATCGAAAATGAAGATGATCACTATTTGCTTGATTATACGACCTTTAATGGAGACATCGAAAAGAAGTATGATGAGATACTTGAGCTTTTTCAAGGTATTAAACCTCGACTAGCAAAACAGGCATCCATTATACAACAAGGCATAGAATTGCTAACCTATGAAGACAGGATTTTAGACTTTCGTTTCCTATGTCATATGAACCAAAGTAATAGCTGGAAGGTTACATCTTCAGTGGCAAGAATCTCTTCTCCTAATGAATTTGTTTCAAATTTGGCTAGAGGCGGAGAAATCCAAAAGGTTCATAAAGTATTAAAAGACCTTCTTGATACTAAAACAGCCCTTGATGTGAATAAAATGTTACATGAGCTTGCAGTAGAAGTAGCCTCGTCGATTGGACAGTCGGAGGAAGGTTTATTTGGTGAATTAGGAATTGATTTGGCTTTAGATCAACAAGCAAAGCCTTGGATTATTGAAGTAAATACAAAGCCATCCAAAAACCTGGATTCTCCTACTTCTTTTTTTATCGTTCGTCCATCAGCAAAGGCTGTTATTCAATATTGCATGTATTTATCAAACCCTTTCCAAAGGAGCGAACTATCATGATTTCTCTTGGTTTTCTTACCATCAAACGCCATCAAGAGCTGGCCTATTTTACTGAGGTTGCAACTGCATTAAAGGGAAAGGGTTTATCATTCTTTCGCTTTACCCCTTTAGATATTGACCCATCTACTGAATTGGTGCACGGTCTAACCTACAATGAGTCAACAGAAGAATGGGAGTCTGACGTATTTCCCATTCCAGATTACCTATATGATCGCTGCTTTTATCAACCTGAGCCTTCTTCCAAAAAAGCTGAACCCATCGTGAAATGGCTGAAACAGAGACCTGGTACTTGTTTTCTAGGCTATGGTTTACCAAATAAATGGGAGGTTTATCAATCAATATGTGAGCAGAACTCTATTTCTTCCTACTTACCTACCACTATTCAGATTGAAAACTTTCAACAGTTAAAAACACTCTTAAGGAAAGAAAAATCGATTATGATCAAGCCCGTGAATGGTTCACAAGGTAATGGAGTGATTCATATCCAGCTGTTAGCGAAAGAAATTACTGTCCACACTCAAAAGCGAGGTAAATCAATTCATAAATCTTTTGCCAATCAGTTAGACTTTAAGCGTTTTATAGACTCTCTCTTAAGAGAAACCTCCTTTATTGGGCAGAATTTCTTACCATTACAACATAAAGAGAAGCCATTCGACATAAGAATCCTTCTTCAGAAAAATGAGCAAGGAGATTGGATTGAACAAGGCAGAGGAGTAAGAATGGGATGTGAAAAAGGGATTGTCTCCAATCTTCACAATGGAGGAGAAGTGATCCCATTTCCAGTTATTCTTTCTTATTATCAGTCACCTATAAAAGAACTGATACAAGAGGAGATTAATTCAATTATAAAGCTTATTCCACCTCTTCTTGAAGAAAGGTTCGGTAGATTATTTGAGCTAGGACTCGATATCGGAGTAACAGAAGAAGGAGCTGTCTGGCTACTTGATATCAATTCAAAGCCTGGTCGGAAAGTTATTACTAGTAGTTCCCCTACTTCGAACATTGGTTTATATCAAGCTCCCTATCACTACATTCATTACATGGAACAGCAAAAAACAAAAACGAACTAGAAAAGAGTGGATATCATGAATTCCAAAATAACTATTAAAGAGCTATCAGGAATTGAAGGTACTCTTCAAGCTTCAAAAGAATTTGACATTACCTCTTTACGAAGTATTGGCTTCGGAACAAAAACAATTCCGTGTAAATTTATAACTAAAAAGCAACAGGACAAAACTACGATCTATATAAGTAAAAACCTTTTAGAAGAACTTAATATTCCTGCTAACCGCACCCTTCATTATTTTCATGATCATGATACCTTATATGTCGGTCCACTCGTTGGAATCTTTACTGCTGGGTTTACAGAATCCCTTTTACGACCTATAGGGGAACGTTCACTCTTTTTTGCAAAGTTATTAACGATGGAAAAGTCAGTTGGTGTTTGTGCTTATGTGTTCGGGGCACATCTAATTGACTGGAATGAAGGTACGGTAAACGGCTACTTTTATGATGAAAAGGAAGGTTGGAAGCAGCAAGAAGTTCCCTTACCTAGCGTCATCTATGACCGCTTACCAAATCGACGTTCAGAGCGTCACCATGCGTTAAAGAAAATCAAACAGAGATTGAAGGATGAATATTTAATCCCTTGGTACAATCCAGGTTTCTTTAATAAGTGGGAGGTTTTCCAACTACTCTCAAAGGATCATGAGCTATCAACCTATTTACCAGAAACCATCTCCGCCCCTACTGTAGCAGATATTAAAGCCCTGTTAGAGCGTCATAAATTTGTTTATATCAAACCTTCCAATGGGAGTTTGGGCTTAGGAATCTTTCAGGTTGTTGCCTCCAAGGATGATTCGTCCTTTTACTGTAGATATAAAGATGGAGAGGAAAACCGTCTGCAGAGATTCTATTCCCTTGAGAAATTAATTCAATATATATTTAGAAATAGAAGCATGCAGCAGTATATTGTTCAACAAGGTATACATTTAGTTCGCTACGAAAATCGACCACTAGATTTTAGAATTCATACGAATCGAGATCATAATGGGAAGTGGCAGGTTACTGCAATTGGTGCCAAAGTAGCAGGTCGTGGAAGTGTAACCACCCACCTAAATAGTGGTGGAATGGTCAAAACGATGGAAGAACTATTTCCAGACACTAGTAAGCGACATGATTTACAACAACAATTCGACTCTACCGTCTTAGCGCTTAGTGAGGCCATTTCGACTAACATAGATGGTTTTATAGGGGAGATTGGCTTTGACATTGGCTTAGATCGTGACGGGAAACTTTGGTTATTTGAGGCAAACTCTAAACCGGGCCGTGCAATATTTTCTCATCCTAAATTACGATCACAAGATAAATTTACTCGTGAACTCTCCATGTCGTATGCAATCTATTTAACACACCAAGATATTTATCACCCTGAGGTACAGTATCAATGAAATTATATTTAAGTGAAAATCAACTGACTGTTAATGAAGATATTTCAGTTACTTGGGGGGAACCATTAGTAACTATTCCCTTCTCACGTTCAGAAGCCTCAACTGCTATAACAATTGCTAATACCCACAGTATAAAACCTTTAGTAGGGATTCTTGCAGGAGAACATCAAACTAAAAGCTTTTCTGGCAATGAAAAAGCTTTTCAACGAATCCAGCTAGCTCTTCAGAAACAAGGAGGGCTAGCTTATGTTTTCACACCAAAAGGATGGCATTCTGACAGAGTTCATGCAGCGATATATGACTTTAAAAATAACAAATGGATTCATGCCTACTTTCCTCATCCTAATGTAGTCTACAACAGAATACCCTTTCGAAGGCAAGAAACAAAAAGAAGTTTTCAAAACATCAGGGAAGCGTGTGATATCAGGAACATTCCTTTCTTTAACGATTCATTCTTGCAAAAGTCGGAAATATTTGAATGGCTTTCTAAAAATGAACACCTTGTATCCTATCTTCCCGTAACAAAAAATCTAACCAACTTAGATTCCTTTTACTCAATGATGAAACAATTTAAGAAGGTTTACTTAAAACCTTCTAGTGGCAAAAAGGGTAAGGGAATTATTGTGGTTGAACAGATTAATAAAAATGAATGGAAGGTTGAAACTGTAAAAGATTCATTTTCAAACATCGAGACTACTGAGTTAATTGAAAATTGGATATCCCCCAAAATAGTGGATCACTATATCATTCAGCAAGGAATTCAACCTTTAAAGTGGAATGGTACTCGTTTTGATTACCGAGTCTTAGTTCATCGAAAAAACAAAAAGGAATTCATTATTAGTGGAATTGGGGTAAGACAATCACAGAAACAGGAGATTACAACACATCTCCCTGCTGGCGGAAAAATCATTCCTTTTAGATCCCTGCCTTTTCAGGAGGACGAAATAGCTATTCATTCAATAGTGAATGAAATAGGCAATACTATAAATTCTCAAAGCAGAACCTTTGGAGAGTTCTCGATTGATATGGGTAAGAGTGTTACTGGTGAACTCTACATCTTTGAAATTAACGCAAAGCCAATGGTTTTCGATGAGGATGATATTCGAGCCCAAGGTCTTGAAAACTTGACACGTTACTTTCGTTATCTTTCAGAAAAAAGGTAACAAAAGTAACTTTTTTTACATTTAGATTTTAACAAATTCTTATATTCTGATATGCTAAAGGCAAGGAAAGATGATTCCCTACTAATTGGGTCTCCTTTAAAACATGTCAAGGAAGCGATTATGATGCTATCTCACTTTAACTTTAAACCCTTATTTAAAGATCAATCCCTGCCAGGTTGGTATATCCGCTTTTACTATAAAGGTAATCTCTACGAAGCAACCTATCAAAAGGATGGCAGCATAGATTGGAAAGAGGAACAACCTTCCTCTGAAGATTTACCGAGTGTAGTCTCACAGATTCATGAACTTATGTTATTTCATGTATATGATTCGTAGGATTTCGTTTAATTCCTTCCTATTTTACACATGTTAAAATACGGAGGAGGTTTTATAATGAAGAAAAAAGTAGATGCAAAATTTAGAGATGACCTTCCTAACGAAGGGAAGGAAAAAGCGTATTTAGATGTGGACCGTATGATCAATGAAGGTTTATCAGGTGGTTCTGTGCATGAACGAGAAGAAATGGCAAACATTGAGGAAACCATCCACCTTCCAAAAGAAGACCCACCAAATAAATAAACTGGAGAATAGCTTGGAGATTTCCAGGCTATTTTTTTACCAAACAAAAAGAAACCTTGTGTTGGTGGTTTCTCTAACAGGAACTACCTCGTACTCTTTTTCTCTTAACTCTTTTCTATATTTTACTTTTTAGTTCTCCTAAAATCTTGGTGATACTGATCAAGCATTAGACCCTGAAAATGCCTCAAAACTAAATTATAATCTTCTTGTTTATTTTTTGAAGTACCCACTAGTTTTTCTGTTCCTTCATTATTCACCTTCTTAATTCTAAAACTTCTCCCATTTTTTAGACTCCTCCCTATCACCTTTACTTTCTTATATGACAAATAGGATAAGTAACCATTTTTTAAATAAATGGGATTTTTGCCTATTTCTAGTCTGTTGGGATTAGTCCCTTTTTGAGGGTCTAGTTAAAAAGATAAGGCTATTTCGTATAGATTGTTGCTTTCGTAAAAATCCTAAAAGCCGGATTTTTACTTGGTAGTACATTGTCCCGTGCTTTAAATAAAGAAAGTTGCTCTTTTCTAACTAGTAAAACTCGATTTTACAGATAAAAAGGAGAATTTTTGGATTGAAAAGCAACAATGTTTTAGAAAAGAGCCAAAAATAAAGGCGTGAACCTCTATGATTTCACGCCTTTATCTTTTATGATGATATCTTCAGTTTTAATATTATTATTTAGAAACCAGGACCAAATCCTGGGAATCCTCCATAACCTGGTCCGCCGAATCCTGGTGTTGGCGCTCCGTATCCACCATAACCTGCGCCTGGTGTTCCGTATCCACCAAAGCCTACTCCCGGTGCTGCTGGGTAACCGTATCCGCCAAAGCCAGGTCCTGGTGCACCTGGATAACCGTAACCACCAAAGCCAGGTCCTGGTCCGTATCCTGGATAATCTGGTCCGTCCAGTAATTCTCCTCCTAAGAACCCTAATCCTGCTCCTATTAGTCCAGTTGTAAGAGGACCACCTAATCCGCCAAAACCAATGTGTCTCTGTTGTGGTTGTACTGGTGCACGATAAGCATTTCTATACATTGAACAGTTCCCCTTTCATTTCTAAACCCAATTTGTTTTACAACACTACAGCCTATGATTAGTAAGATAAATGGTTTGGGCGTATGCCTTAGATTTAAAATGATTAGGTGTATGCCTACTAATTTTCTACCTTGTTCTCAAGATTTTTTATTTTAGATAGGTGTTGTTATAATAAATAAAAGGCTTGTAAAATTTATTATGACTACAGCCAAAAAATAAAATCTGTTAAAGAGTGTATCACACCAGTTTTCGTATCATCTTTAATAGAACAAAAAAGGAAACAATCAAATGATAGATAAATTAAAAATTCAATTTCCTAGCTTGCGTGTACAAGATTCACTCTCTCTTCAGGAGCAATATGAATATTATAGATTGGAAAACGGGCTATACCTTTCAATCCTAAAGGATGAGTTAACCGAAAATGACCGTACTCTGCTTTCGGTTTTTCTTACTCCTATTTCTACAAGTAATCAAAACCAATCTCCACAGCAAACACTTTGGAAAAATATCTTTCTTAATAATGATGTAACTACCATACAATCTTTATCTCAACAATACGATGAGAATAGTATGTTTAGACTTATTCACTTCTATATCCAAACAGAGGTAGATCGTATTCCTTTTGAAGAAGCTGTCTCCTCTCTTTCACTTATTGAACCATTGGTTATTTGGATAGGGCCAAATAGTGGTGTAATTGTGGAACAAATTAAACAAGACATGATTCAATTAGAAGAACTCATTGACCTACAAAATGCAATAACCACTGATTTTTATACAGATTTGTATTTTTATATAGGTGCGACTTTTTCAGTATCTAATTCCATCCATGACCAATACAACTGGGAAACACGTTGTTTTCAGCTCTCAAAATTAAAAATCAAAAATAAGAACATATATCGATTTTATGAAACGATTCCATACGTTTTGTTAAAGGAAACTAGTGAAGACACTACATATAAAATTGAGAGCTTGGTAAAGGATTTTTCTGCTGAAGATTTACAATCCATCAAGGTGTATATTGAAAATGGTTTAAATGTTTCATTGGCAGCAAAAAAGTTGTTCATGCATCGCAATAGCCTGCAGTATAGGGTAGATAAATTTATTGATAAAACAGGAGTAGATATTAAGTCATTTGATGGTGCGCTTGTCATTTACTTAGCCATTATCAGCCAAAATTAGGGGCAATTTGTATACATGCCCAAAATGTAAGCGCATTTTTTGTGCACTATTCACGTTTTCTATAAGAATCCCCTAGGTTACAATAAGGACAAGAAATTGATTAAGTTAGGGAGGATTCACAAAATGGCAGAACTTCGTTTAGAAAATATCTATAAAATTTATGATAATAAAGTAACAGCAGTAACTGACTTTAATCTTCATATTCAGGATAAAGAATTTATCGTATTCGTAGGTCCTTCAGGTTGTGGTAAGTCGACTACATTACGTATGATCGCAGGTTTAGAGGAAATTTCAAAAGGTGACTTCTTCATTGATGAGCGTCGTGTAAACGATGTAGCTCCTAAAGATCGTGATATCGCGATGGTTTTCCAAAACTATGCTCTATATCCTCATATGAACGTATATGATAATATGGCATTTGGTCTTAAGCTTCGTAAAATACCTAAGCCTGAGATTGAACGTCGCGTTCAAGAAGCTGCAAAGATCTTAGGTCTTGAGCAATATTTAGATCGTAAGCCAAAGGCACTTTCTGGTGGACAACGTCAGCGTGTTGCTTTAGGACGTGCAATCGTTCGTGATGCAAAAGTATTCTTAATGGATGAGCCTTTATCAAACTTAGATGCTAAGCTTCGTGTACAAATGCGTGCAGAAATCACAAAACTTCATAACAGACTTCAAACTACTACAATCTACGTAACTCATGACCAAACAGAAGCAATGACTATGGCTACGCGTCTTGTTGTTATGAAAGATGGTATTATTCAACAGGTTGGAGCTCCTAAAGATGTGTATGAGAAGCCTGAAAACATCTTTGTTGGTGGCTTTATCGGTTCTCCAGCAATGAACTTCTTTGAAGGAACTCTTACTGATGGAGCATTTAAAATCGGCGAAGTAAGTGTCAAAGTTCCAGAAGGAAAAATGAAAACACTTCGTGAACAAGGATATGTAAATAAAGAGGTTGTACTAGGGATTCGTCCGGAAGACATTCATGACGAGCCTGTCTTCATCCAATCTTCTCAAGAAACAGCAATTACGGCTACAATCGAAGTTGCTGAATTAATGGGTGCTGAAACTATGCTATATTCTACTATTGCAGGTACTAGCTTTGTTGCACGTGTTGACTCACGTACAGATATTAAGCCTAACCAAAGTATTGAATTAGCTTTAGATATGAACAAATCTCATTTCTTTGATAAAGAGTCTGAACTACGCATTAGATAATAAAAATAGCCCATAATGGGGCTGTTGACAATCTGATAGGAAATTTGAAAACCTGTGTAGAATTTATTCTATACAGGTTTTTTATTTGGAGGGAATTTCTTATGATGGGTCGTAAAGATGATTATCAAAGCAAAATGGAGTTTATTGATTTAAATACCTTTGTTCCTTAGAATCATATTCTTCGCCAAATTAATGAAAAAATCGATTTTTCTTTTATATACAACAAAATGGAAATGTATTAGAAATGCTTTGGAAAGACTGCAACTAGGAGAACCATTTCTCGTCCGATTGCACATGAATTATTAGAAGAAAATATACAGAGGGCAAAAACAAAGGAATACAAACTTGTTCAAAAATTAAGAAGAGTTTGGTGTGAAGGTTCCTTTGGAACTATGAAAATTAAACACAACCTTTATAAAACCTATAAAAGTGGCATTGAAAAAATTCATGAGCAATGTCTCTTTTCGGCGTTTGCATTAAACCTTAAGCGAATGATAAAGGTGATGAATTAGTATCAAAAAGTTGAAAATAAAGACGGTATAAACCAATGAACATCAAGAAGAAAGGCAAAATGGGGAGGGAGCATTGCTCCCTCCCCATTTTGTCAACAGCCCCTAATGGGCTATTTTTTTATTCTTGTATAAAGATTACTTGCTCCGTTTGACAATGATTACAATATAATAGGTGTGCACATTGATGTTGTTGAAGGGTTTGTTCATATCCATCTATCTTCTTCATACCATCAATCTCCATATAGGGACTATAATCATCAAAATAATCAATTACCCTCCCCTTATCCTCCATTACACTTTGACACTGTTTACAAGTGGTTTCAGAGGATTCAAATCCATTACATATCGGACATATTCCCATTTGTTATCATTCCTTTTTACATTTTAAAAATTTTTAAGTATAATTTTGTTTATTTTACAGATGATATTATTAACAACTTAATTATTTAGTTTCACGGTTCTTCTTTGATATTATGACCCAAAGACGTGAAACGAATTAGAAAAAAAAGTTCAAAAAAAACGAATAGAAATTCAAAAATGAAACATAATAAAAATGTAAACAAAACAAAGCAATTCATTACACACACTTCATTACTAATTATTGGGTTAGAGCCTGGCGGCGACGGACATGCTCCGTATCTGGTTCAATTCCAGCTAACCCAACCAAAATCTATTGAGGAGTGATTACATCATGGCAAGCAACAACTCAAACCAACTTTTAGTACCTGGAGTAGAACAAGCACTAGATCAAATGAAGTATGAGATCGCTAACGAGTTTGGTGTAAACTTAGGAGCAGATACTACTTCTCGTGCAAACGGTTCTGTAGGTGGAGAAATCACTAAGCGTTTAGTATCTATGGCTGAACAACAACTTGGTGGATCTTTCCAACAACGTTAATTAAAACTTAATAACATGGCTAAAATCCCAAGCTTTCATGCTTGGGATTTTCTTTTGACCAAAAAGGAGGTTAACCTTTAATAATGAAAAAATGTGTACTCGTCTTTTTCTTAATAGGGTCATTAGTTCATATCCCCCCTCAACCTTTAGTAAAGGCTGAAAACCTACCTAGTGTAAAAAACGTTATTTTATTAATAGGTGATGGTATGGGTATTCATTACACTTCTTCCTATCGTTATCTTAAAGATTCTTCACAAACAACAGAAGTTGAAAAAACCGTTTTTGACCCTTATCTCGTAGGACAACAAATGACATATCCTAATGACCCAGATGAAAATATTACAAATTCAGCAGCAGCTGGTACTGCATTAGCAACTGGAATTAAAACCTATAATAATGCTATTTCAGTCGATCATAATGGTAAATACTTACAAACTGTTCTAGAAGCTGCGAAAGAACTTGGAATGGCAACTGGTATTGTTGCCACAGCAGAAATCACGCATGCTACTCCTGCTGCTTTTGGCGCTCACAATAAGCATCGTGAAAATATGATTGATATTGCCGATGATTATTTTGATGAAGAGATTAAAGGGAAACATAAAATCGATGTCATCCTAGGTGGTGGCAGAAAATACTTTGAACGTGAGGACCGAAATCTCGTTGAAGAATTTAAAAATGATGGATTTTCGTATGTTAAAAATACAAAAGAATTGACCACAGATCAGAATGAACAAATAATAGGACTTTTTGCAAAAGAGGGTCTACCCAAAATGTTCGATCGTAATGCTACTATACCCTCACTAGAAATAATGACAAGTTCAGCAATTGAAAGATTAAATAAAAATGATCAAGGATTCTTTCTTATGGTAGAGGGAAGTCAAATTGATTGGGCAGGGCACGATCAGGATATTGTATCTGCCATGAGTGAAATTGAGGATTTCGAAAAAGCGTTTAAAGCGGCCATAGAATTTGGAAAGAAAGATCAACATACATTAGTGATTGCTACCGCTGATCACTCAACTGGTGGTTATACAATGGGAGCAAACGGTATTTATAATTGGCATCCCAGTTCTATAAAAGCAGCAAAACGAACACCTGATTTTATTGCTGAATCTATAGCAAGTGGCACCGATGTTGAAAAGGCTCTAAGATCATATATTAAGATGCCGTTAACACAAGATGAAATACATTCTGTTAAAATGGCAGCGGAAACTCATGATATAAAATTAATTGATGATTCAATAGAAGAAATCTTTAATTTACGAACAAATACAGGCTGGACTACAGAAGGTCACACAGGAGTTGATGTCCCCGTTTACGCATACGGACCTTCCTCTGAGAAGCTAAGAGGACAAATCAATAACACTGATATTGCTTCACTTATATTTGAAGTGCTCAAAAACTAGGTTAAATAGAAGGCTGTGTTAAACTTTGTTATTGATTTTCGTTACAGGACACTCGCGTCCTTCCACTTCAATCAACAGTGCTAAATATCAACACTATTCTTTAACACAGCCAAATAAATAAAGAGAAAAACGAAGTCCCAAGCAAAGGTTTTTTGGGGCTTTGAAAGAGCTCACAAAAAAGGTGTTAATTCCAGGGAATTAACACCTTTTACTATATTTTAAACGATCTTCTTTCTAACCTTAGCACTGATTACGTCCATGATGGTTACTACCACAATAATGATAATCAGGATCATACCAACATTCTCCCAATTACGCTGCATCGATGCAATAATTAGTGGAGCACCTATTCCACCTGCACCTACTACTCCGAGAATGGTCGAGGAACGAACATCAATTTCATAACGATACATCGCATAGTTTGAGAATTCAGGGATTACTTGTGGAATAACACCATACCACATAACCTGTATTCGGTTCGCACCATTAGCCTTTAATGCTTCAATTACCTTCATATCAATGGCTTCGATTACTTCAGAATACAGTTTCCCTAGCATTCCAATCGAGCTAATTCCTACTGCTAATACACCAGCAAAAGGTCCCATACCTACTGCAGCAACAAATATAATTGCTAGCATTACTTCTGGGAAAGCACGAATTCCATTCAGAATTGATTTCCCTAAGCCTGATACTTTTGACATATTTCTAGCAGCTAAAAATCCGAAAGGAATGGCTAGAACAGTCGCTATTAAGGTACCTGCATAAGCGATTGCTAATGTTTCAAACATATAATAAAGATATTCTGGAACTTTAGCTAGTACAGCTGGATCAAAGAACGGATCCCAGAAAAGACGTCTAAAAATTACAGCTGGACTAAGTGACGACCCACGATAGGTAAGGTCTGTCATGGTTAAAGCAACATAATATAAATAGATTAATACAAGAGATATAAGGATAAGTTTCCACCATTTTTTCTTTGGTGGTCTGACTTCTCTAACGCTACTCATTAAACTAATCGCTCCCTTACCCGGTTACTTACAAAATCAATGATTGTAACCGCTATAAACGTCATGATAACAATCGTTGATACGTTACCAAAGTTAAAAAGCGCTAATTGGTTCTTTAAAATTAATCCGATACCACCAGCTCCAACAAACCCTAATACTACTGATGCACGAACGTTAATCTCTAAAACATAAAGAGCATATGAAACATAATGAGGTAGTATTTGTGGCATAACGCCGTACCAGATAACTTGAACAATATTTCCACCAGTAGCACGGATCGCTTCTAGTGGATTAGGATCAATAGCCTCTATCGTTTCACTGATTAATTTAGCTAGAATCCCAAGCGAGAAAATAAATAAAGCGACTACCCCAGCTAATGCACCAATTCCAATGAAAGCTACTAAAATTACAGCTAATATAAGTTCAGGGATTGTTCTTAGGATATTTAGAAAAAATCTAACCGCTGTATAAAATCCTTTTTTTGTATTAATGTTTGAAGCTGCTAAGAAACTTAATGGAAGAGCAAAAATAGCAGATAGTGACGCACTTAAAAGAGCGATATTCCAAGTCTCGATTAAGCTTGTCAATACTCTATTCACATATCCCCAGTTAGGAGGATATAAATCATCAACTATGAAACTGAAAACTATTGGCATCCCTACAATAACACGATTAGGGTATGCCTCAGTAAAGTAAGCTGAGAAGAGATAAAAGCCGACGATTACTAACAAAATATTAGTTGTAACCATCTTTGTACGCCTAGGGAATAATGGAATTTTTTTATTCTGTGGCAGTGGCTGCTTCGTCATTGCTCACACTCCCACGTAAATCATCTTCTTTAATTTTTCTGCCGTATATTTGTTCAAAAGTTTCTTCTGTTACAGTTGAAACAGGTCCATCAAATACAATTTCCCCATCTCTCATACCAATAATTCGATCCGCATACTCCATTGCCATATCAATAAAGTGAAGGTTTACAATCGTTGTAATTCCATCTTCCTTATTAATCTTCTTTAAGTCCTTCATAACAATGTGTGATGTAGGTGGGTCAAGACTCGCAACTGGCTCATCTGCAAGAATATACT
The DNA here is from genome assembly GCF_011008845.1 of Bacillus mesophilus. Classification (GTDB taxonomy): domain Bacteria; phylum Bacillota; class Bacilli; order Bacillales; family SA4; genus Bacillus_BS; species Bacillus_BS mesophilus. Next base: position 725,383 of record NZ_JAAIWM010000001.1, read on the forward strand.
TTGGCTGTTGTGAAAGAGCACGAGCAATACTTACACGCTGCTGTTGTCCACCACTTAATTGGTCTGCTCTAGAATATGCCTTAGCACCAATTCCTACACGATCTAAGCTTCTTAAAGCAAGTTCCTTATCTTCATGAGAGAATAATCCTAAAATACTTTTTAGAGTTCCAATATATGCTAAACGTCCAGTTAACACATTACGTAAAACTGACATTCTATTAACAAGGTTATAGTTTTGGAATATCATTCCAATATTTTTTCTTAATTCCTTTAGTTCACGATCTTTAAATTTTAAAGAATCTTTGCCATCTATTAATAACTCTCCATCAGTAGGTTTAACCAATTGATTAATACTTCTGATAAAAGTGGATTTTCCAGCGCCAGATAAACCAACAACTACAATAAACTCACCAGGATGAATCGTTACATTGATGTTTTTTAAGCCTTGATGACCATTTGGATAAGTTAATGAAACATTCTTGAATTCAATCATCTCATTACTCCTTTAATAATAAATAAGGTGGAAACCACCTGTGTAACCGTATACTTTAATCGGGAAAAAAAGAGAGAAGATGACTCTCCTCCCTTTTGAGATAGACAAAAAAATTAATTTATATTTTATTCTTCTAATTGATCTTTAAATTTAGCGTATACTTCACGAACGATATCATACTCTTCGTCAGTTGCTTCTGCAATTCCGTCCCAAGTATATACTTCGTTCATTACTGAAAGTACTTCTGGCTTGTCATTAATTGCAAGGAATGCTTCCTTGATTTTATTCTTCATTTCATCAGATAAACCTTCACGAACAGAAACACCGTCGTTTGGAATTGGATCAGTATGTCCAATTACAACTACTTCTTCCATTACATTTGGATGATCTTTTTCAAGAACTGTACGAGCATCATCGAAAGTTGTAGCAAAGTCCGCTTGTCCTTCAAGTACAGATAGTACTGCATTATCATGTCCACCTACAGCTGTTTGAGTGAAGAATGTGTTTAAATCTTCAACACCCATATCCATTAGCTTAGAAGCTGGGAATAAGAAACCTGAAGTAGAAAGTGTGTCACCATAAGCCCAAGTTAATCCTTCTTTTGCAACTAGATCTTCAACAGATGTAAGACCAGAATCAGCTCTTGCGATAAACTGAGCTTTGTAAGTATCTGAACCATGACGAATCGCTTTTACAAGAACTTCTACGTTCGCACGATCAACTGCTTGTACATATCCAAATGGATTTGTAAAGCCTATGTCAATTTGTCCTGTTCTCATACCTTCAACAAGTCCAACAAAGTCAATCATAATTTCAGCTTTTACAGGAACTCCTAGTTCTGCAGTTAAGTAATCTTCTAAAGGCTTAACGTTATCAGCAATTTGGTCAGCTTCCTGAGATGGAATGAATCCCATTGTTAATTCTGTAACTTCTTCTTCTCCACCGTTACCTTCAGTAGCAGTACCCTCTTCTTCTTTACCATTGGTACCACAAGCTGCTAAAGCAAGTACTAAAAACATTGCCATGAACAAAGATAAGAACTTCTTCATTTTCTTCCTCCTAAAATAATTGTTCTTGAATACGATTTCAATTATAACCTACACATTATTAAATTTCGACATTATTTTGATAATATTCATCATTTCTTTACATTTTTTTCATTTCTATGACAACTCCTTTACAATCTCTTTAAGTACAGACTGATTTGAAAAAATTGTGATTTCTGGTAAAAATGCGTTAACAGGCTGATTTTCTAGGTTAACAGTCACTCCTCCTACTTCCTGAAGGATCACCATTCCGCCAGCAATATCCCATGGAGATAACCTAAAATCTATATATGTATCTAACCTTCCACAAGCTACATAAGCAATTTCTAGTGCTGCTGACCCAATATACCTTGTGCCTCTTGCTTTTCTAATCATTTTCTCAAACAAAAGATGATTCACTTTCTCATTTTTAATTAGCCAAAGCTGATTAATACTAACAATAGCTTCTTCTAAAGCTTTATTAGTATGCTTAGGTAATAATGTTTCATTTAAATATGCACCTTTTCCGGCTTGTGCATGAAAAAGTTCATTACTTATGGGATCATATACAAAGCCCATTCTAGGTTTACCGTTTTCATATATCCCAACAGAAATGGCGAAGTTTCTCTGCTGGTGTACAAAATTTGTTGTCCCATCTATGGGATCAACCACCCATACTACTTCGTTTTTATAATCAAAAACTTGATCCTTTGCTAATCCCTCTTCTCCTAATAAAAAATGAGTCGGAAAAGTTTCGCTTATTTTATCAATAAAAAATTTCTCAATTTCCTTGTCCTTTTCAGTAACTAAGTCAGCTGCAGATGTTTTGTATTCGACCTGAAATGATTCTGTTGTTGCTTTCTTTAAGGTGTTTCCTGCTTCTAGTGTCCATTCTCGTGCTGTTTCATATATTTGATCCCAATTCATAGTGAGGTACTCCTTTTTACGACAATTTTTTTATGGTCATAATACCTATATTAGCTAGAAATGTCTAAAAAGCCAACCCACCTTATTAAAACCATTCATAAAAAAAGTGATACTCCCGTCTGAGCATCACTCTTGTTATTTCATTATTCTTTTGGAGAAACCATTTCCTCAGGAACGACTAACTGATCAAATTCTTTCTCTGTTAGTAACCCTAGTTTTTTAGAAGCTTCCTTCAAAGTAAGCTCCTCTGCATAGGCCAGTTTTGCTATTTTCGCTGCATTTTCATAGCCAATATGAGGGTTTAATGCCGTTACTAGCATTAATGAATCTTTTACATATCGATCTATAACAGGTAAGTTTACTTCAATTCCAATTGCACAACGATCATTGAAAGAATGAATAGCATCCGACAATAAAGTAGTGGATTGAATAAAGTTATAGATAATGACAGGTTTAAATACATTTAGCTCAAAGTTCCCTTGGCTGGCTGCAAAACCTATACAACTGTCATTTCCGAAAACCTGACATGCTACCATTGTTAATGCCTCACTCTGTGTTGGGTTTACCTTACCGGGCATGATTGAACTACCTGGTTCATTGGCGGGGATTATTAACTCTCCAATTCCACACCTCGGACCACTAGAGAGCCATCTAACATCATTAGCTATTTTCATTAGGTCAGCAGCAAGGGCTTTAATTGCTCCGTGTACAAAAACAATTTCATCGTGACTAGTAAGAGCATGAAATTTATTAGGTGAAGATACAAAGGTATAGTTAGTTTCTTCTGAAATAAATTTTGCAACCTTTTCTCCAAACTCAGGATGGGCATTGATTCCTGTCCCTACAGCTGTCCCACCAATTGCAAGGCTTCCTAAGTACTTATATGACTTTTCTAACATTTCTTCGGACTTTTCTAACATTCCTACCCAGCCACTAATTTCCTGTCCTACAGTTAATGGTGTAGCATCTTGTAAATGTGTACGACCTATTTTGACTATATGTTTAAATTCTTCTTGTTTGTTTTGGAGAGTCCCCTTAAGTGCCCTAAGACTTGGAAGTAGACGGTCTTTTACCTCCTTTAATGCAGCTATATGCATCGCAGTCGGAAAGGTATCATTTGAACTTTGAGACATGTTTACATCATCATTAGGGTGCAACCTAGTTTCAATGCCTTTTGACTTTAATATTTCATTACCCCTAAAGGCAATAACCTCATTTACATTCATATTTGACTGTGTACCACTACCCGTTTGCCATACTCCTAATGGAAAGTGATCATCAAGCTTTCCAGCAATAATCTCATCTGCTGCTGCCTTTATTGCGTTCCGTTTCTCTTCTTCAAGCTTGTTAAGTTGAAAATTAGCTTCGGCTGCAGACTTCTTGAGGATCGCAAACGCCTTGATTACTTCAAAGGGCATTTGCTCTATGCCAATCGGAAAATTCTCTGAGCTTCGCTGTGTCTGAGCACCCCAGTACTTATCCTTTGGAACCTTGATCTCACCAATAGTATCTTTTTCAATTCTATAATCCATATGTAATCCTCCTTTATCAGTCTCACATTTCCCTTATAAATCACCTTATGAACAGTTCAGGAAATCATACACCTTTTTTCCCTTATAACCATATATTAACCTTGAAAGGGAGGCGTAAACCATGGAAGCAATAGACTGGAAATTAATCAGTTTTCTTGTTATGACTTTCATACAAGAGCACCAATTACGGTTTAGTCGGCATGCCCAATACTTCTGGTCGGTTCAAAAGGGTAGAGGGAGAGTGAAATAATACAATATTTTTCTCTCTACTAGATAATTTCTAGACCTAATAAAAAAACCACAGATCAAAATCTGTGGTTTTCTGTTTATAGCTTAAATACCTTAAGTTTCCCTTGTAGTTCTTCTGCTGTTTTCGCTAAATCATTTGCGCTGGCAGCTACTTCTTGGATTGTAGCAGTTTGTTGTTCTGTTGATGCCGCGGCTTCTTCTGAAAAAGCAGCTGCTTCTTCAATAATTGTATTCATTTGCTGTGTGGAATCTAGGACGCCGGTAATATGGTCGTTAATTTGCTCAAATACCTGCTCCATGTGTTGAACACTACTCTCTGTGTTCTTTACATTTTGGACAATCTTTCCTAACGACTGTCCACCTTTTTGAATCATACTTACCTGTTCTTTTACGGACTCAAGGTTGGTTTCCATTGTATTAACCGTAACTTTAGTTTCTGATTGAATATCTTCAATGAGTTGCGTAATCTGGCTAGCTGCTTTATTTGATTGTTCTGCTAGCTTTCTAACCTCTGATGCTACTACTGCAAACCCTTTTCCATGCTCTCCGGCTCTAGCCGCTTCGATAGCTGCGTTTAGTGCAAGTAAGTTAGTTTGATTTGATATTTCAGTAATTACTGTAATGATCCCACCAATTTCTTCTGATCGCTTTCCTAATTTTTGAATAGAATCAGTTGCAAATTCAACAGTATGAGTTACCTTACTCAGGTGTTGGATGGCTTCATTGATTGCATCATTACCATTATTTGCTTCTTGAGTAGATTGATTTGCGTTTAATAATGTATCTTCCACAGCCTTTTTACCCGTGCTGATTTGCCCAACTGCTTTTTCCATCTTTTCTAAAATCAATTGGATTTCTTCTGATTGCCTGGTTGTTCCTGTAGCAATACTATTGGTTGTTTTGGAAATTTGCGAACTCATTTCACCTGTCACATCTGCACTTGCTGCAAGCTCCTCAGAGGTTGCTGCAACTTGCTCAGAAGTTGAAATGACTGTAGAGATTAACTCCTTTAGGTTATCCACCATTTGATTGATTGAGCTGGAAAGCTCGCCAACTTCATCCTTTAGATTTGTTTTTAATGGATCTACCCCAAGGTTTCCGTTAGCAACTTCTTTTGCAACACTTGTAACTTGCAATAACGGCTTCACCTGATGCTGAACGAAAAACAGAATGATTGCCGCCATGATTATAACTTCTATCACAGCAAATAAAATTAATTCTGTTCTGAAGTTTGAAGATATGGTGTGGTATTGGTCTGCTGAATGTCCAACAAATAACATCCCAATGGTCGTTCCTGAATTGTCTTTAATAGGTTCATAGATGGTTACTAGGTTTTTCCCAACAACAACTGCTTCTCCTACATAGATGTCTCCACCTTTAAGAGTGTGAGCAGCAACTTCTTCCGAAACCTGTGTCCCTACTGCTCTATTACCGTCCTCTTTTTTTACAGTTGTTGCAACCCTTGTATCATTTTGAAAGATTGTCACTGCATTACCAGTTAAATCTCCTATTTCATCGACTAATTCAAAATTATCATTTAAGACAGTTGTGCCTTTATAAAGCTCACCATCCTTAATTGACCATTCCCCTGGATAAGAGTTATCTAATAGGCCTTTTGCTAACTCTAAATCCTTAATCAAATTATCTTCGGCAACATTTACTATTTCATTATCCAGCGTTTTGACCGAATTGAAGATTAGCACACTAGTTGCTATTATAAATAACACTATAAATGCTAGTGTGAATTTTAGTTTTATCCCAAGACGCATATATGCTCCCCCTATTTATGATTTGCGATTGTTTGCTTATTGATCGCATCTTCTAGTGAATTTGATAGTTTGAATATCGTATCAAGCTTAGCGATTTTAAATAGTTCTGTAATAAATGTATCCTCAATTACTAACACAATATGATTCTTAGGATTATTTAAATGTTTCATAAACGTAACAAACAGACCCATTCCAGTACTATCAATATAGGTTATATTAGTTAAATCAAAAACAAAGTGCTTTATTTCGTTATCAACATGATGTAATAGTGATTCTTTTATATTTTGTGTACTGCCATACTGTAGCTTTCCAGAAATTTTAAAAATCTGTCTTTCATCCATTGTTTTATGCTCAAACATCACATTTTCTTTACTCATGAATGGCAACTCCTTCTTTTCTAACTTTTACTTCAAATAGGCCTTGAGAGTCATAGTCCATCTCTAGATCATCCACCATATTTTTAACCATCAACAGTCCACGCCCGCATTCACGATCCAACAAATTATCAAGGCTTTCTTGTTCGAAATGTTGAAGACTTTCTGGACTCATACCACCTGCTGAATCTATTACAGAAATTTCTATAGTTGAAAGTTGATAACTCATTTTAAGTTTAATAAAACGATGAATAGCCTCTTCACCAAACCTCCGAACAGACGCTTCAAGAGAATTGATTAACAACTCATGAATCACAAACGAAAGCATGCGATGAGAATCAGTACATTTCTCTAATAATTCATTCGCCGCTGCGTCAAAAATCTCAATCGAACTGGTTTGACATGGCAATTCTAATTCAAAATTAAACATGAAACCACATCCTTACTTAGTATTTCCTTGAATTGATAGGACACAAATATCATCTGGATGCTTGTCTATAGCTGATATGATATTATCTAGATAGTTTTTTAAAGAAATATTTAAACCTCGATATTCATCCACAATCTCTTTTAATAGCTGAAGAACTTTTTTATCTGTTGGCTGAAATAAATCCAGCAGCCCATCCGTATACAATAAAACATTAAATTCTTGGTTATTAAGGTGAATGGTTTCACTCAGATCTGGAAAATTATCCGTTATTCCTAGTGGCATATTGGCACTGGTTAAGAATTGTACCGCTGTATCCTGAATAAGGATCGCCGGAGGATGTCCTGCATTCATATACGTCAACTGATTATTGTTTGTGTCAATTTCTATATAGATTCCTGTCACAAAGGCACCAATGTCACTTGTTCCTTTAAAAAATTCGATTACATCTTGGTTTAATGCATTCATAACCTCATATGGGTTTTCTTGTTCAACCATATGCTTTTTCAGTTGAGAGAAAACCATCATTCCAATTAAAGCTGATGATACATCGTGTCCCATCACATCTAGAATAATTACTCCATATCTTCCTTCTCCAAGCTTTTGCCAAGAAAACAAATCACCTGATAGATGACTAGAAGGAAGGTGAATACTTTCAATCGCAATGTTTTCATTTAGCATTGGCTTGCTGAAAAGTGATTGTTGAACCTTTTGAGCTAGTTGGAATTCATTTTCTGTTTGAATCTCATGTTCTCTTAACTCAGAGATTGATTGTTCTAGCTCAATTGAGTTAGCAATCAGGCTTGCGAACCCTTCTAGAATCTTTGTATGCTTTTCCTCTAATACATGAGGCATGGGGTCTAACGCACATAGCGTTCCGAAAATCGTGCCGTCATCTAAAATGATAGGAACACCTAAGTACGATCCTATCGAGAATGAGGTCGTTACATCTTTATCCTTCACTAACATAGACTCAGAGGTATTTCTTATAAATAAGGGTCTTGCCTCCCTTGCCACGATGCTACAATAAGATTCCTCAAGTGGATAGATATATGGATCATTAGGAATTGTACATCCGCCTACCTTGTTGAACTTTTCCAAGATGACAAACTGTTTATTAGATGTCGAGGCAATAAAGAAGGTCCTTGCTGGAACCGTTTCACTAAGTATTTGAAAGACTTGATTGGCTGCCTGGATAAATTTTGTTTTATACTTATTCATGACACACTCCGTTTTTAGACTTCACCTTTTTGATAGATGACCGTCCTGGCTATTAATTTATCATTTGCTAAAGCTTTTTGTATAATGAGTACAATTTGCTTACCAGTAAGCTTAATTTTAGCCAATTTAATTATTATATCGGTATAAACACAAGATTCTTTATCAATAATCTACACTTTTCTACAATTATCGACATTCACTTACTTCTTCAATCCTACTGTTAATAACTTCTATAATTAAGATTCCCTTTAAATATAGGAATCTTCTTTCTAGAACCCGGTTAATGCGGAAAATAAGAAAAGACAACAAAAAAGAATCCATTCATACTGTTGACCATAAAGATCACACAGTTAATGGATTCTATTTTAATGGAAATTTATCCAGCTAGGTTTGAGCCTTGCTGTAGTTTATACATTTGGAAGTAACGTCCACCCAAGTTCATCAGTTCATCATGCGTTCCTTTTTCTACGATTTCCCCTTTATCTAGGACAAGAATTTGGTCTGCATTTTTAATAGTTGATAATCTGTGTGCAATGATAAATGTGGTTCTTCCCTTTTTTAATACCTCTAGTGCTTCTTGGATAATGGACTCAGTTTCTGTATCAATAGATGCTGTGGCCTCATCTAATATAAGAATAGCAGGGTCAAATACAAGTGCTCTAGCAAATGAAATTAATTGACGCTGACCTGCAGATAAGGTGCTCCCTTTTTCTAGGACTGGTTCATCATATTGATTCGGTAAATTCTCAATGAACCTAGTTGCTCCAACATCCTTCAACGCCTTTATTACTTTTTCCGTAGAAATGGAAGGGTCATCTAAATTTACGTTACTAGTAATTGTTCCTGTAAACAAGAAAGGATCCTGCAAGACAATTCCCATATGCTTTCGAAGCTGTTGCTTTGAGACGTCTTTAATATTGATTCCATCAATTAAAATCTTTCCTTCTTTAATATCGTAAAAGCGGAATAATAAATTCATGATCGAACTCTTACCAGATCCTGTGTGACCAACCAAGGCAACTGTCTCTCCTTGACTAGCGTTAAATTGGATATTCTTTAACACATGCTCTCCTTCTTTGTATCCAAACGATACATTTTCAAAGCTAACATTTCCTTTGTACCTCGGAAGCTGATTAGAAGTGACATCCACACCCTCTTCATCTAGAAGTTCGAATACTCTTTCTGAAGCAACAAGTGCTTGTTCTAATAATGCTAATTGATTAACCATCCCTGTAATCGGTTGAAATAGACGATTTAAATAATCAACAAACGCATATAACACCCCAAGGGAGATTACTGTACCAATTTCTAGTGATGCTCCTCCAAAATACCAAATTAATGTCACAAATGCTAAGTTCCTTAAGACAAAGACTAAATTATGAGAAGTCATTGCATTTAAGCTTAATAATTTGTTTTGAAAGGTAAAGTACTTTTTATTTAGCTCCTCAAATTCTACTCTTGTTTCCTTCTGGCGTTTGAAAGCCTGAATAATTGTCATTCCCTGAATAGATTCATTAATCGTTCCATTAATATCACTTAATGTGGCGCGGATCACATGGTTATACTTTGAAGCATATTTTCGATACACGATTATCCAAACTACTAGAATTGGAACAAGAACTAAGCAAATTGCAGCTAGCTTTACATCAAGTAAAAACAATGCAATATAAATACCGGTAATATAAATAATACTAGTGAAAAAGGTTGATAACACGGTAACAAATAGATCTCTTATTGCCTCTGTATCATTTGTCACCCTAGAAACAATCTTTCCAGCCGGTAGATTATCAAAATAATTAATCGGTAGTCTTTGTATTTGCTTAAATACATCTAGCCTCATTTTTTGAATAATTCGGTTGGCTGAAATCTGTAATAATAATCGTTGGCCGTATTGAAATCCAGCTGATATAACAATTAATACAAAGTAGGCTCCAATTAGCCATAGAATAGGATTTACCTCTGGCATATAAAAGGATAGCAGCTGATTAACCGACAGTTTTTCAGCAGGGTAGCTTTCCTCATTTTCTCCTCTTTTTATAGTAAGAGCACCATTAGAGTATGTCCTTTCACCATCAAACTCGATAGATTCAGGTACAAAATAGTAGCTACGGCCCGCTTGAAGAATTCTAACCTCACTGCCTTTACTTTCACCCTCAGCAAAATAATCCTCACGTTTATATAATTCATCCTTGTATAAGACAGCTTTAGAGCTATTTTCTGTTGTTTTAAACCAAGATTTTTCAATACCGAGTATGTGCTGATCAATGATTTGCTTGGCTATAAATGGCCCTGTTAACTCAGCCGCCACAGCAAGTGTTAGCATAACAAGTGCAATGATAATTGTCTTCTTAAATTGGAGAGCGTAATGTAATAAACGTTTACTTATATTCATACACTCACCCCCTGATCGGTAATGCTAGATTCAACCTGTTGACGGATAAATTGCTCCTTATACCATCCATCCTGTTGAATTAGAACATCATGTGTACCTTCCTCCACCACTTTCCCGTCCTCAAGGACAATAATCCAGTCCGCATGTTGGATACCAGATAAGCGGTGCGTTGTAATTAGAGTTGTTTTTCCTGCTCTTTCATTTTGAATGTTACGAATGATTGCCGCCTCAGTTTTTGCATCAACTGCTGATAATGAGTCGTCTAGTAACAGAATTTCCGGATTAATAAGTAACGCTCTTGCAATAGAAATCCGCTGTTTTTGTCCACCAGATAAGGCTACTCCTTTTTCCCCAACAAGTGTATTTAATCCTTCTGGTAGCATCTTTAAATCCTTCGTAAAAGCCGCTTGCTCTATAGCTCTTGTAACATCATCGTCAGAACTATCACTCATACCAAAGGTAATGTTCTCTCGCACTGTTTTTGAAAATAGGATATGCTGCTGTGGTACATATCCAACCCAGCTTTGGATATCCTCGATAGAAATCCTTTCTAATGAAACTCCTGATATACTAATTTCACCTGTGCCCAGTGGGTACTCTCTAAGAAGCTGTCTAATCAAAGTTGTTTTTCCGCTTCCTGTTTTCCCTACAATCCCCAGCGTTTGCCCTTTTTTAATAGATACGTTTATGTCCACCAAATTCGGGAAAGTAGATGATGGATATTGAAAGTTAACATGCTTAAATTCAATATCTTTTGGTTCACTTACGGTAATAGGTTGTGAATGATTCTCAACATCCCGCTTATAAGATAGTGTTTCTAAAACACGATCTAATGAAGCATTACCTCTTTGCATGATGTTAATTAATTCTCCAATAGCAAACATTGGCCAGATCAACATACCTAAATAAACGTTAAATGAAACTAATTCTCCAAGAGTTACTGTTTGGTTAAAGACTAAATAAGCTCCATAACCTAATCCAATGAGGTAACTCATACCAACTAAGATTTTGATCGTCGGCTCAAATAGTGCATCAATTTTTGCTACCTCAACATTTTTACTAAAGACATCCTCTGTCAGTGAATGAAATCTTTTTTCATCCGCCGTTTCTTGAACATATGCTCTTATAACACGTACACCCGAGATGGACTCTAGAACATGATCATTCATACCTCCAAATGCATCCTGTGCGACAGTAAAACGTTGATGAATTTTCTTACCATAGATATTAATTGCAACTGCCATAATAGGAAGTGGAAGTAATGCCGCAAAGGTTAATTCCCAACTAATTAAAACACCCATCGTAATGACAATGATCACCATAAACACAAAAGAATCAACCAATGTTAAAATTCCAAAACCTGCAGTTTGTGAAATGGCCTTTAAATCATTTGTTGCTCTTGCCATAAGGTCACCAGTTCGATTACGCTCAAAAAATGTTGGAGTCATTTTTAATAAATGGTTCATAAATTTGGAACGTAATAGTCTCTCAACAATAAATGAGCCTCCAAAAAGCTTATACATCCAAATATAAGTGAGTCCATATAAAACAAAAGTTAATACAAATAAAAAGATAATATATTGAAAGAGCTGGTTACTTGTTAACGAACCAACATGTATAGCATCAATGGCAACTCCGATTAATTTTGGTGGAATCACTTCCAAGATACCAACAAAAATCAGTAAACTTATTGCGATTGTGTATCTCTTCCAATATTCTTTAAAAAACCAACCTAACTTCTTTAGTACTGAAAACATTTTGTATACTCCCCTCTAGAAGAAAATTCGATTAAACGTTATCCTCCATCCTTCTCTCCCGCAAAACAGATTAACAATACCTCTACCTTTCTCATCTACATTTCCTCCTTCAACTAGAATTAATTATAAAAATTGGCTTCAACCAAATTTTACCAAAATAAAACCACAAAAAAGACACATCCAAATAAGAAATGTGCCTTTCATCATATAAAGGCGCAAGTCACGATCATGACCTACACCTTAAGCAATAATAATAAAAATTAATTACTGGAGATGGTCACGTATTTAAAGTATTGGTTTGTTACATTCATAACAATTAAATGATTCATTTTTCGCGACCTCCCATTTCCAAATTTTTCTTTATACTTCGGTAGCTTAACACCATATAAATGGAGTGTCAATCCATTTTTATTTTACCATACATTTATTACCATAACTTTTACTACAAAAAACATCTATTTTAAATATATATTTTTATAACTTTTAGACCATTTTAATAATACGTAACGGAAAAGGGTGTGTAAGGTGATGGAGGATAAAAGAAGGGTGACAATCCCGGTTGAAATGATTTTCTGGAGCATAGCCCTACCTGGTTTTGGACAATTATTAAACCGTCAATACATAAAAGCACTACTGCTTGTTCTGTTAGAATTCTTAATCAATCTACAAGGCGGAATCAACTTAGCTATTGTACATAGCTTTCAAGGAAATATTGATTTAGCCATTCAGACGGTTGATTATAGATGGATTATGTTCTATCCATGTCTTTATGTTTTTGCGATGTGGGATGCGTATATTTCCGCAAAAAGAATTGCGAAAATAAAAGATACACCATTTGAGTCAATTCCTTTTTCTTTTGCAGCCTATATTACAACGATTGGTGTCATCTATTCAAATAGGCCCATATTCTCCATTACCTTTGGACCCATTTTCACACCTATAATAGCGATTTTTATAGGGTTTTTTTTAGGTGGTATTTTGAAAAAATTCCTTCTTCGCAAATATGCTAGTCCTCCAGAACAGCTTGTGTAAAACTATTATGGTCTTTTTTGTACTCATGAAGGACCAACAAAGAAAAGGCCTTCACCGCACTGATGAAGGCTATAACCAACTATTAAAGAATACGGTACTTTAATAAAGACTCGTTTTTAATAATTCAGCAGCAAGTTTGGGATCATCAGCCTTACTGATTGCTGATATCACAGCAATTCCATTTGAGCCAGCCTTAACAACCGCTCTTGCATTTGACTGGTCGATCCCGCCAATACCTACCGTAGGAATTGTTAGGTCGGCTTCTCTTAAACTTTTAATTAGACTCGGTCCGACCACATTTCTCGTATCTAACTTTGTTAGTGTTGGATACATAGGGCCTACACCAATATAATCTACTCCGTGTCGAATCGCGATTTTAGCCTCATCAAGGTTATGACAAGATACCCCTACTACCTTATGAGCAAATTTATCTTTCACTGTTTCAATTGCTTCATCTTCTTGTCCTATATGAATTCCATCTGCTTCTATAAATAAGGCGAGATCAACGTCATCATTTACTATAAACGGAACTTGATATTCTCGACACACCGCTTGAAGCTGTCTAGCTAACCTTATCTTCTCTTCTCCCTGAAGAGAATCCGTTCCTTTTTCCCGAAATTGAAACATGCTAACTCCACCAAGGATCGCTTGCTGTAGTACATGAACAGGGTCTTGTTCGCAATTAGTGCTTCCCATAACGAGATATAACTGAAGCTTTTCTTTTATATTCATCCTAACTTTACTCCTTCAAGACGATGTGCCCAGTGATTAGTGGGACCATGACCGCTACCAATATGTAAGTCATGCTTGATCGCCATATGAATATACCTCTTGGCACCCTCAACAGCTTCAAAAACTGTGCATCCTTTAGCCAGATACGCTGTAATAGCCGCCGAAAATGTACAACCAGTTCCATGAGTGTTTTTAGTATGAATCCTAGGAGAGCTTAACGTTTCAAACTCTATACCGTTATAGTATAGATCAACAGCCATCTCTTCTTGGCCATGGCCTCCTTTAATCACGACATGTTCAACACCACAGTCAAATAGCACTTTCGCTGCTTCTTGTCGATCTTCTAAAGTGAAGATTTGTCTTCCTGTTAATACTTCTGCTTCTGGTATATTAGGCGTTACGATCGTTGCTAATGGAAGAAGATTTTTCTTAACAGCTTGGACTGCTTCCTCTTGCAATAATCGTGCTCCCCCCTTTGCCACCATTACTGGATCTACGACAACATTTCCCCAGTTAAACGTCTTGATTGAATCAGATACTGCCTCAATTAACTCACTGCTAAAAAGCATTCCTGTTTTTAAAGATTGTGGCGGTAAATCATCTGCAATGGATTTTAATTGATTTAAGATGGTTTCTACCGGCAATGGATATACGTCCTGCACACCAAGTGTGTTTTGAGCTGTTATGGCTGTAATGGCTGTCATACCGTAAACCTTTAATTCCTGAAATGTTTTTATATCTGCTTGAATCCCCGCTCCACCACCACTGTCTGAGCCGGCGATGGTTAAAGCTTTATGCGTCTTCTCCATATCTTCACCCCTACCCTAAATAACGATGGTAAATTCCCTTTGCTTCCGCTATGTCCTTTGTTCCATGTATTAAAACACGGCCATCCTGAAAAATAACAAGACGATGACTTCCTGTATCAAATGACAGGAGAAAAGGATTTCGCTCCACCTTTCCACCTGTAGCTTTTAATGAACTTTCTATTTGTGCAAGGTCACGTGACACTCCTTCTTGAGGTCGTATTTGCACAGTATCTCTTCCACATAGCACGGCAGTTTTTAATTGGTTTTCGTATGATAAAAAAGGATAAGTTGGATGTTCTCCACAGGATAAACAGCCAGGTCGTTTAAGCTTTTCTACCGAAATAGAAGTAGATTGATTCGTCCATAAATCAAACGTAACAAGCTTTCTTCGAATATGCTTCTGATCATCAACAAGAATTTTAAGTACTTCTGCTACTTGATAGGCGACAACCATCCCGACAGCAGGACTAATAATCCCGACTGTATCACAAGTCATCCCTCCCATGGGAACTCTCTCAAGTAGGCAATGCAAACAAGGGGTATCTCCGGGTAAAATGGTATAGCTTATTCCATAACTCCCTACGCATGCCCCGTAAATCCAAGGAATTCCATGCTTTTGAGATAGATCGTTTATGATTAATCTAGTATCAAAGTTATCAGTAGCATCAATAATGACACTCACATGCTTTAACAGTCTTTCCAATTCCACTACACTAGCATCTGCTACGATTGCTTCGACTTCTACTTCACTATTTATTTCAGTTAATCTTTGTTTTGCAGCAATTGCTTTAGGAAGTCGATCAGTAGCATCTTTTTCCGTATAAAGCTGTTGTCGTTGAAGATTACTCCAATCCACATAATCTCGATCAATGAGGGTTACCTTTCCAACTCCTGCCCTTACTAAGGCTTCTGCATTAGCACTTCCTAACGCACCTGCTCCAAGTATTAACACATGTTTTTCATTTATTTTCTTTTGACCTTCCACTCCGATTGGAGTAAATAGCTCTTGTCTTGAATATCGTTCACTCAAACAGTGCTCAATCCTTCCATTGGGCTACTTGCTGTTGCATATTTCTTTTTAGGAATTCTTCCCGCTTCATATCCAAGTCTACCCGCTTCGATACCTAGCTTCATGGCCTTAGCCATTTTAACAGGATCATTTGCAGCAGATACAGCAGTATTTAACAAAACTCCATCAGCCCCAAGTTCCATTGCAAGAGCTGCATCAGCTGGAGAACCAATTCCTGCATCAACGATTACAGGTACGGTCGCTTGCTCAATGATTAGACTGATATTTAAAGGGTTGATAATTCCTTGTCCCGAACCAATTGGGGATGCTCCAGGCATGACAGCATGTACGCCCATTTCTTGTAGTCGTTTTGCTAATATCACATCATCAGAGATATATGGTAGCACAATAAAGCCTTCTTCTAAAAGTATTTCAGACGCCTTCACCGTTTCAATCGGATCTGGAAGTAATGTATTAAAATCTCCAATTACTTCTACCTTAATCATGTCACAAAGACCAGATGCCTTTGCAAGCTTTGCAATTCTAACAGCTTCCTCTGCTGTTTTTGCACCTGCAGTATTAGGTAATAACGTGAATTTTTTTGTATCAAGCTTTTCTAGGAAATTAGGTTGGTTCGGTTCATATATGTTCATTCTTCTAACTGCAAAGGTTAAAATTTCAGCCTCGGAAACATCCACAGCTTCCTTCTGAATATCATAACTAGGATACTTTCCTGTTCCTAATAGTAAACGTGATTGAAAAGAATAAGGTCCAATTTTTAACATATCATCCGCCTCCTACAAAATGTACAATTTCAATTTGATCTCCATCAGTTAAAGACACAAGCTGGTGAGTAGATTTTTCTAAAATTTCACGGTTATGCTCTACGATGACCACCTTTTCCTGAAGTTGAAAATGCTTTAATAGATCTGCCACATTTCTCACATCAGCTGATATTTCAATATCATCACCGTTTATACGTAACTTCATATTGTCCCCTCCTTGATCCTTTTAAGCTAAAGGCACTAGCGCTTTCACTTAATGGATTTCCTTCTATTATATCTGCTATTATTTCACCGGTAATTGGACTCAATAGGATTCCATTCCGGTAGTGTCCTGTAGCCACATAAAGTCCAGAGATCTCTGGATGTTCCCCCAAATAAGGAAATCCATCGTTAGTTTGTGGTCGTATACCTGTCCAAGCACGTTCCCACTCTTCATTCTTTAGCGAAGGTAGTAACTCACTGGCTGCATGCAGTAGGCGAGATACCCCTTCTACTGTTACCTTTTCATCAAACGAATGTGGGATTACCGTTGCACCAATATATAATCTACCGTCCTTTTTAGGGACAATATAGCAATCCTCCGAAAAGATGGTTGAAGTAATGAGGTCATCTCGAGTAAGTACAGATAAACATTCTCCTTTTACTGGATACAAGCCTAGGTCTATCCCAATTTGTTCTAAGAAATTTACAGACCAGGCTCCACCTGCAACGACTACATGCTCACCATAAAACTCACCTTGTGATGTTTTAACCCCCTGTACCTTTCCTTGTTGAATTAAAAAATCGATAACCTCCGTAAATTCAAGAACCCTACCACCTAGTACTCCTGAAGCTACAGCGAAGCCTGTTGCTAATTTATAGGCAGAAACCTGCCCATCATTAGGTGCATACATTGCACCTAATACTTGATTAGAGAGGTTTTGTTCAGCCCTTACAACCTCTTCTTGCGCTAACCAACGTGCCTCTTCACCCAGAGTCTTTTGTAGCCTAACTGTCTGTTTTAATTGCTCTTCTCTTTCTTTGTTATAAGCAATTGTTAACATTCCGTTTTGAATCAACTCTATATCAATGCCCGCTACTTCCATTAGTTCCTCACTGAGTTTCGGGAACATGTTTCTACTCTTTCTTGCTAGGTCAAACAATGGTCCTGCTTCGGTAACTTCTGCCTGGGCAGCTAGCATTCCAGCAGCAGCACTTGAGGCTTTAAGGTTAATCTCTCCTTTTTCAATAACAAGAACAGACTGACCTCTTTTTAAAAGTGAATAGGCAACAGAGTGCCCAATGATTCCACCACCTACTACGATTGTGTCATAATGATTTTTCACGCTGTTCCTCCTCCCACTTTAAGATAGATTGCTTATATTGAAATGCCGCATGAATAGGGTCAACTTGATTTAAGATTCCCGATATAACAGCAACCCCTTTGGCCCCGTTGCGAAGAACTTCGATTGTATTTAGTGGAGTAATTCCTCCTATACCTATAATCGGTAAAGTTGTACTTTTACATATTTCATTGAGAAGTTTACAGCCTCTTGGTTGTAAACCTGGCTTGGAATCAGTTGAGAAAATATGACCGTAAATGGCAAAATCAGCAGAAGCCTCTTCTGCACTCAACGCTTCTTCTTTAGAATGAATCGAACGTCCTACTACCAAGTTTGTAAACTGGCTTTTTACTATGGAAGTAGGTAAGCTATGATAAGCTAACTGAACTCCACCTACTTCCAACGCCAAAGCAACATCCACTCGATCATTGATTAGAATTTTGCTTGGATTAATTCCAGCAAGAAGCATCTCGGAAACACCATCATATATTTCTTGAGCAGATTTCTGTTTTTCTCGAATATGAAAATAATCGATATAGGAATCTACTTGTTTGGCAATCTGAGTAAATTCTTGTAAAGACATCCTACTGTTAGATACTAGATGTAAACTCAATATCTTAACTCCTTCATTATTGATATCTCACATCCTGAATAGGGAAATAAGGATAAAAGTGTCCAAATGTATATGATACGAAGCTAAAACCTATAAGTAATGCAATAAAATATAGATCATTCACAGAAAATCCTACTTGATAATAAAAGGTTCGTTTACCATTGGAAGAAAATTTCTTTGCCTCCATCGCGACACCGATTCGATGAGCTCTTCTTATGCTTTGGGAAAGAAGGGGAATGCAATAAGCCTTCAATTTTGAAGGTATCGTAGAGAGACCTTTCTTTCTTTGAATTCCCCTAACCTTTAAGGCTTGATGAATCACTTTAAATTCTTCATACATGATGGGAATTAAGCGATATCCGGCTAAAAAGCTATAGGCATACTTGGGTTTTAGTCTTGCTTGCTGCATAAGTGAATAGAATAATAAAACCGGCTTGGTTGTTAACGTGAACAATAAGCCTAAAAAGGCAAACACCAAAGCCCTAGTTCCAATATGAATTCCTCTAAAAAAGCTTTCCTCTGTTATATGAATGAGTCCCCACTTAATCCACGTTGTATCCCCTTTACCAAATAAAATCATCGAGGATGACGTTGAAAGAAACACAAGTATAAATGGAAGTAAAAGTAAAGCTACTATTTTTAGAGGAAAACCATTAAAAAGAAAGAAGGTAAGGCAAACAATAATCGTTAAGTTTAATAAAATATTAATATTGTGAATCGTTAATATTTGTATAAATAATAGAATTAATCCAACTAATTTGACGGTAGGATTGATCTTATACATCCATGTTTCTTTCATATGATTTCACCCATTTATACGTGTAATAATCCAAATTGATTCATTTTACCAACAGTTTCATCCCTAGATAATTCACCTTTAGAAATGATCCACCTTCTCGTAGCAAATTGCTCCACGATTTGTTCATCATGTGTAATCATCAGAATGGTAGTTCCAATTTGTCGCTCCTGCTCGAGGAATTCTAGTAAGGCAAACGTATTTTTACTATCCTGACCAAAGGTAGGCTCATCTAGTAAAAGAATACGTTGATTTTGCATAATAGATGAGGCTACACTTAGTCTTCTTTTTTGCCCCATTGATAATTGATAAGGATGCTTCTCCCTGTGATCTTCCAAAGAAAATCTAGTAAGCATTTCTTCGACCTTCTCTGCTATGAGGTGTTCCTCCGTATGAAAAACTTTTAAAGAATGTGCAAGTTCATCCTCAACAGAGTTGGTGACAAATTGAAATTCAGGATTTTGAAAAACGTAGGCCAGTTCATGGAATAGTTCTCTCTTTTTCGTAACCTTTTTTCCACTTAAATGGTATTCGCCCTTTGTTTCTAATAGTTGCATGATTCCTTGTAAAAGCGTACTTTTACCTGCACCGTTTTCACCAACAATCGCAATCCATTCATGAGAATATACATCCACAACTGGTACTTTTACAACTGACTCCTTCTTTCTAACTACCTCGAAATCTCTTAATGACATTAAAGGTTGATCACTTATTTTTTCTTCAAGTGTGACTCTCGGATGCTCACTCATATACTCATCCCATACACCTGGGTACCAAATACCATTCATACGGAGTATAGGCAAGTAGGATTTAATAATTTCGTCCTTATCACCATCTGCAATAATCTCACCGCTTTGGTTAAATACAATTACTCTATCTACTAACCTCATAACATGCTCAATCTTATGCTCCACTATCACTAATGTTTGCTGATCCATTAAACCCTCAATGGTATTCCACACTTCAATTGTTCCTTCAGGATCTAACATCGCTGTAGGTTCATCAAGAAATAGCACTTCTGGTTCTAATGCCAGAATCGAGGCAATTGCCAACCTTTGCTTTTGACCACCCGATAAGGTCTGAATATTTGTGTGCAGATCACTTAGCTGCAAACCAACCTTACCAAGATAATGAGATATCTTTTGCTTCATTTGGTCACGAGGTGTTTGTAAGTTTTCCAATACAAATGCAATTTCTTCATCAACATATGGCATACAAAACTGGCTATCCGGATCTTGAAAAACATATCCTGAGGAATCTGGGAGGACTAGCTGATCTGCTTTCATTGGAACCTCGATCGACCTTGGAATAATTCCGGCTAGTACTTGTAATAAAGTTGATTTACCACACCCAGATGGGCCAAGGAGAAGAACCTTCTCCCCCTTGTTAATACTTACATTTAAATCCTTAAATAATAAATCTTTCTCTTTAGGAAATTTGAGACGTAAATTTTCAACCTTCATGAAAGGATCCATCTGTCACACATCCCACAATTTATTGGTTTAACGCGTCATAATCACTTTGGTTGGCTGATCTAACTAGATTCGTAACCCCAGTCTTCTCTAACGCTTTGACTAACACATATGCGAAAACTCCAGCTATTAAGATTGCCCCGATTACTCTTGCTCCCATAAATAAGCTTAAGTTCCAAAGTGCAAGGTCACCAATATAGCCTTTATAGAAATCCATAATAAGTGACCCTATTGTTGAGCCGACTGCTGCTAAGCTAACTACTAATAAATCAAATCGCTTATATAGGAATAACATAAACACAAGCTCAGCACCTAGACCTTGAAGGACACCATAAATTAGAACCTCAAGTCCCCATTCAGATCCCATTAAAAATTCTCCAGATGCAGCAGCAACCTCGGCTAGGAAAGCAACTCCAGGCTTCCGAATAATAAGAAATGCAACAGTTGCAGCGATAAACCACATTCCGTAAAGAAGCTGATCAACATGTAATCCTAATGGTGCTACTGCTGCATATAAAGGACTCCATAATTTATAAATGACTCCAAACACAATTGCAATTACAACTGTAACAAGTATATCTGTTAGCTTTAATCCTTTTGACATATAAGTTCCCTCCGAATTTTTAAATCAAATTTTTATACGTTTACAGCTTTCTTGACGGGCCATTGCTCCTGTGTATAAGCCATTTCCCAGAATGATAATTCATATTGACTACTAATCATGAAATGTTCCTTCATGCGCTTCAAATCCGCTTCTGACATTGTTTCAGCAAGTTGATCTAATCTATTAATCTGTTCTTCTACTAATTCCCTAAACCATTCTCCACCGTATGCAGCAATCCAATCTTGGTAAATTGGCTCTGACGGTGTCGCTCCTTTTAGCCTTTCACCAATTTCGTAATACAACCAATAGCAAGGTAAAATTGCCGATAAAATATCTCCTAGATGACCATATGCTGCTCTGTACATATGAGAGGTATATGCATAAGCGGTTGGTGCAGGTTGGAAGGATTCCTTTTCTGCTTCAGTTATTCCCATGCGCTTTGAAAAATTTTCATGCAGCTGCAGTTCAGCTTCATATGTTCCTTGAGCATGTGCAGCAAATCTTGCTGTAGTATGTAGGTCTGTTGCTTTCGCTGCGCCTAAGGCTTGAACCTTTGAAAAATGGGACAGATAATAAGCATCCTGCAGAACGTAAAATCTAAAACATTCTAACGGTAAACTACCATCCGCAATTCCAGTGACAAAAGGATGATTAAAACTCGCTTCCCAAATGGCATCGGCATCTTTTCTTAATTGCTCTGTAAACTTCATACACTTTCCCTCCATTTTGCGGAACTTCATCACTAGGTTAGATGGTGTAATAGGTGGAATAAGACTTCAATGCGCAGATAGTTTTATACATTGAAGCAGGAATATACAAAAAAACCACTTTTCCTAAGAAAAGTGGTTTTATAGTTAGAAAGAAATATATATTCCAACACCCACTTCCCTACGCTGGTATCAACCAGATCAGGTTCAAAGGGTCTTAAAGTTAAACTTTAATCTCAGCCTTTTAAAGGCTCCCCTAGTGAAATCATTCGCTATTATTTTCGTAATCATCATAACACGCTGAATATATTTGTCAAACATAATTTACCTGTTATTAATTAAAAGCTTTTCTTAGGAACATTGTTGTTTTTTAAACAAGGCATTCTCAAAACTTGCTACTATAAACAAGGGTGATTGATTTCCACTCCAGGATGCTTCGCTTTCCGCGGGGCGTGCGGTGAGCCTCCTAACTAGAAAAGCTGAAATGCCCCGGTTAGTCCCGACCAGCAAATGTTCCTTCTAGAAAAAAGGGTGGTTTCCCCTTTTATCTAGAAGGGTTATTTGACCTCGAGGGGCTGGGCATTGAAGCTAGACATGCATGCGCCTGCGGGGTCTCACCAAGGACAAAGTGATTTCCTTTGTCCCTATGTCACGCTACTCCCGCAGGAGTCTCGCACCTTCCGTTCCAATCAATCAGGTTATTCACATTGTTACTTTTAACTAACTGTTAAAAAGCTCATTCTTTATAAAAAAGACTTATTCAACCACTACAGCTGTTCCATATGCAATGAGTTCAGCGGCGTTGGCCATGACTGCAGATGTTTCTAGCCTCATTCCAATGATTGCGTTCGCTCCTTTGGCTTCTGCATCCTTCACCATTCTGCCAATTGCAGCCTGCCTTGCTTCTTCCATCATCTCTGTATATTCTTTAATTTCTCCACCGACGATTGTTTTAAGACCAGCAAGTAAGTCTTTACCTATATGCTTTGATTGAACAGTACTTCCTTTGACGAAACCTATGTACTCTTTTACTTCCTTACCAGGTACAAACTCAGTAGTCGCTATAATCATTTTCATCTTCCTCCTTTTTCTCCTTTAATCGATCTTTTATTAGCAATAAAATTAAGAACAGCACAGCAGCACCGTTAATCCCAAAACAGACTAATCCAATGATTAGATGCTCTGTGAAAATGAAAAAGAATCCTGCCAATTGACTAATACCCAATAATGAAATTAGAAAATATTTCAATTTCACCACTCCCTAATATGATATACGATTCAGTGTTGAAAAGGTGTCAAAATCAAGAAAATATTTTGTACCCTTTGTGGTTCCAATGCTTTCAAGATTCATCGATCTTAGAAGGTGCAAAGATGATGTCCTAGACGGAAGTTGTAAAAAGTCCTGCAGTTTACGATTAGTTATAGTTTCACTAAGCAGGAGATAATAATCAAATATGGAGTTAATATGAGCAGTTGTTGAAAAGATCTTGCATTGTGAACAATACCATTTTCTGAGTTTTCTTTGCATAGGTAATTCAAAACAGTTTGGACAATGGACTCCTTTTAGTAATTCACCTGGATTTATTTTATAGTTTTCTAGAGTTGTATTAGGCGAAGGGATATGTTTCTTTAGGAGTAAAGATGAGAGTCTTCGTATATCTTTGGGTGTTAGTTTTTCGCTATTATATGTCTGTTTAAACCTCTCTATTTTAAAAGGGAGTTCTGCTCGCTGAATAATGTTTGATAGCTCTTGTGGGGTGTATTCAGGTGAGGATTTGAGGAGTGTGTAAGGATTACTAAACACTATAAGTGATTCGATTGGAATGTCTTCAATCTTGTGAGAGTTCAGGAATTCTTTAAGATGAGTTCTTTGTCTTTTAATTTGAAGAATAGGATTGGGGAATACTTCTTCTTGATCATTTAAGATTCTAATCATTTGGTTAAACTTTTTATCAAAATATATCGTCCCTCCGATATTCTTTACTTCAATTGTTAGGATGAAATTTGGATGTAATAGCAAGGCATCAATTTGGAAATAGTGTTCACCATTGGGTAGTCGTAGATCTTGAAAGATATACTCATTCTTCCCCTGTAAAAGACTTAATTCATAGTTTATAGATTCTTCTCCCCTCAACCCTGCTATTCTTCTTGCTAATTCCTTTTCTACTTGGTGTCTTTTAAGGTGATGTTTAGGCAGCCTTCTTAAAAGTGCTTGTAAAGTGAGGATTTTCATTGATACATCGTGTTCTTTTTTCAACATAGGGCCATCTCCTTTCAATAATAAATGATTTATTCTAGTAATACGTTCGATTTTCCTTCTAGTTTATATTTTTCTAGGGGAATTGCGCAAACATATAAACTAATTGCATAAAAGTCATGTGAGATTGCATAAAACCAGCTTGTAATTGCGCAAAAACCCCAATTAATTGCACAAAACCCCTCGAAATCAAAAAAAAGCACCTCTCCTAGCAATAAGGAGAGGTGATACTTACTTTTAATGTCCAGACAGTTTAGCACCTGGTTTATCATGAACAGCTAAACGCTCTACAAGAGAGGAGCTAGGTTCATTTAATCCTATTATGGTAAGGGTACTATTGTTTTCTCTAAATTTGATTACGATTTTATCGATTGCGGCAACAGCCGAATCATCCCAAACGTGAGCCTGAGAGAAGTCAATTTCAACCTTTTGTACTTCTTCTTTAAAATCAAAGAACTCAATAAGGTCTGTTACAGATGCAAAGAACACTTGCCCTCTTACTCTATAAGTCTTTTTATTTAATACATGATCAAACGTACTTGATACATGAACCTTTGAGATTTTAGCTACAAAGAAGATTGCACTTAGTAGAATACCTGCAAATACACCCTTTGATAAATCATGAGTGAATACAACAGTTACTACTGTAACAACCATAACAATTGAATCGGTTAATGGTACTCTTCTTAAGCTCTTTAAAGATGACCAATCAAATGTACCAATCGAGACCATGATCATAACTCCAACTAGAGCAGCCATAGGAATCTGAATGACTACATTTCCTAACACTAAAATAAGGAACATTAAAAATAAACCCGCAACTAGCGCTGACAATCTACCTCTAGCACCTGACTTTACGTTTATAACGGACTGCCCAATCATTGCACAGCCAGCCATACCACCGAAGAATCCAGCCACAATGTTCGCAATCCCTTGACCACGACTTTCCATATTTTTATCACTAGTTGTGTCAGTCATATCATCAACAATCGTAGCTGTTAATAAAGACTCCAATAATCCAACCATTGTTAAGGCAAGTGAATAAGGAAAAATAATCGCTAACGTTTCAAAAGTAAAAGGAATATTTGGAATACCGAAAAACGGTAATGCCTGCGTTAGTTCACCCATATCCCCCACTGTACGAACTTCACTACCTGTATAGATCGCAATAACAGTAATCACAATAATCGCAACTAATGGGGAAGGTACAACTTTTGTAAACCTTGGTAACAGATAAATTATAGCAAGTGCCCCTGCAACCATTGCATACATAACAACGCCTTCTCCAACGAAATGTGGTAACTGAGCTGAAAAAATCAAAATTGCTAAGGCATTTACAAAGCCCACCATTACAGATCGTGGAATGAACTTCATAAACCTTGCTAATTTAAGCAAACCAAAAATAATTTGTAGGACTCCTGTTAAAATAGTCGCTGCAAATAAATACTCTAATCCGTGGTCTCTAACAAGGGTAATCATTAATAGCGCCATCGCACCTGTGGCAGCTGATATCATGGCAGGTCTTCCACCTACAAAAGCAATAACGACAGCAATACAAAAGGAAGCGTAAAGACCAACCATTGGGTCAACACCTGCGATAATTGAAAATGCGATTGCCTCTGGAATTAGAGCCAATGCCACAACGATCCCAGCTAGAATATCCCCACGGACATTTCCAAACCATTCAGTTTTTAGTTGTTGTAAATTCAAAACTGCACCTCTTTCTCTTCTATAAAATTTATTGTTATTGACTTTCAACTCTCATGAAAGTCAGGGCCGTTTTTAACATGAAAATCTTATCACATACTACTCGAATATCAAATCTTCATGTAAGCGTATTCCAACCTATATTTACTCTTTTTTTCTCTCATTTTCTCCAAATCCCTATACTTTTTGTAAAAGTTTACCCTACTAAATAAAAATAATTTTCTGATTATTAATGAATTACCCGTAGATATTATGCAAAAAAAAAAGAAGTGCAGATTTGCACTTCTTCTAAGCTGCTTGAATTACTTCAACAATATAACTTGACCACTCAATAGCTTGTGAATAGCAATTCATGCTTTCTTCTTCAGTAATTCCTAATTTTCCACAGCTTGTAGCGAAGGTCTCCCAATCACCATTTTCTAATGCTTGCATTAACACTAAGCATTCACCGTATGTATTCTTAGATCCTAGCAAAGCATCTTTTAATTCATCAGAAAAAGGAAGTACCTTTACAGCTTCATCCATAGGTCGATGTAAGATCGTATCTATCAAAGAGAACATTCCTAATAAAAAATATTCCGATTTGTCTTTATTTAAATGATTTGCCAAAAGCTCTCCCATTTTGGCTCTCGATAGACACAACTCGATCGCCTGAAAAGGTATACCCACACCCGCACCTGACAAGGAAATAATAGAGGTCCATTTTTGAACTTCTTTTAGTCCTAATAAGACAATCGCTTGCTTAAGGGATGTTATTTTATTTTTAGTTTGAGAACCAGAATTAATGAGCTTTAATAGTTTATAGGACAGTGATAAATCACGTTCTATTAATCTAGTAATCGTATCTATGTCAGTATCTGATTTATTTAACTCTTGAATGATTTCCACAAACACATGAGAATATGAAGGGATATCTGTTGTTTTAATAATAGTAGGTTTACTAAAGAAATATCCTTGAAAGTAATCGTAGCCCAGTTTTACTGCCAGCTCAAATTCCTGTCTAGTTTCTACCTTTTCAGCTAATAGTTTTATTTTGTAGTCTCTTGCTATTTTTAGTAACTTCCAATGCTGTTCTGCTGACATTTTTGGAAATTCAACTTTAATAATATCAGCCAATTCTACTAGATCTTTAAATTGATCTTCATAAACAAAGTCATCAAGGGCAATCGTATAACCTAGCTTCTTTAGCTTTACGATGGATTCAATTATGTTTTTTGTAGGTTTTATCGTTTCCAAAATCTCTACTACTACAAATTCAGGAGGAAAGTTTTCAGGAAAGCCTTGTAATAAAAGATTTTCAGTAAAGTTTATAAAACATTTTTTTTGGTAGGATATATGGTCCACACCAATAGAAACAAAGCTATTGATTAAAACATCAATGGTTGCTCGATCTCCATCAACATGATTATAGAAGTCTACCTGACCATTTCTATATAGCAATTCGTAACCGATTAGTTGTTCGTTTGAGTCAAGTATAGGCTGTCTAGCTACAAACACTTCCATAGTGCTCCTCCTAGGGTGTACTAAATAAATATCCTTTCTCATATTCTAGCATTTTTTTACATATTATCCACCGTTTTTAATAAAATTTCGACAAAAATACTTAATTTCCTCGCAATTTATAAACAATCGCTAACATGATAAATGAAATTACAATCATGACTATTACCCAGGACCATGCCAATCCAAGGTTTCCTGTATCCATTGCAATATAAATGGCTGTTGGGATTGTTTGTGTTTTTCCTGGTATATTTCCGGCTACCATTAAAGTCGCTCCAAATTCTCCTAATGCCCTTGCAAAGCTTAAGATTGCACCAGAAATAACAGCCCTTTTTGCTAACGGCATTGTAATAGTGAAAAAGACCCTCCGTTCTGACGCACCATCTACTCGAGCCGCATCCTCAACCTCCCCATCTACCTCTTCAAAACCTATTTTTACAGCTTGGTACATGAGTGGAAATGCTACAACTGTAGATGCAATAACTGCTGCCCACCAAGTAAATATAATTGGTTGATCAAAAATCCAGTGAATCCACCTTCCTACAGGACTATTTGCACCCAATGATAGCAGTAAAATAAACCCCACCACTGAGGGGGGGAGCACTAGAGGTAGAAGTAGGATTGTTTCAAACACCATCTTACCTCTGAATCTATTTCGAGCCATGAGTTTTCCAGCTATAATGCCAAAAACGAGTACAAGTAAGCTTGCTATGATCGCCACTTGAATAGAGAGCTTAATCGGTTCTATGAATTCCATCGTCATTCTTGTTTCAATCCTTTTATTCTTAAATTGGTTATGTTACTGATTAATTTTATAATTGTTGAAACAAATGAGCAAAATAAACGTATTGATAGTTGAATAAAACTAATATGTTGGTACACAAGGAGATTCGTTATGGAAACAAGAGAACAGCTACAAACTGCCCTTAGCAGAATTCAGGCATGGGAAAATGACCAAAAGGGGCTTTGGTTTTGGGAGCGTATTGGTAGAATTCCTTTTAAAATTCTTGATAAGCTAACTCCCGCATTTGTTCAAAAGAAGATCAGTTTATTATTAGATGAGCTTGGTCAATATATTCAAACTGGTGGTCAGTACCTAGTAAACGAAAAACAGATCTTTAAAAGGTATGCAAAGTACCTTCCTCTTGATCAACCCATTGATAAGTTCGAAGACATTTCAGAAATCCCACTAGAAACGATGAATAAGCTCTGTGAAGACCTAAGTAAGGATCGTCAGAACTTAGCTACCGTCCAAGGTGCTACGACCGGTTTTGG
This sequence comes from Bacillus mesophilus, assembly GCF_011008845.1. Taxonomy (GTDB): domain Bacteria; phylum Bacillota; class Bacilli; order Bacillales; family SA4; genus Bacillus_BS; species Bacillus_BS mesophilus. The sequence continues at coordinate 754,169 of NZ_JAAIWM010000001.1, forward strand.
TGGTATCTTCACGCTCGCAATTGATATCCCGGTATTACTGGGGTTATCACTAAAAACCCTCCAGGAAATTTCGATTATCTATGGCTATGATCCTAAGGATAGATTGGAACGAGTGTTTATCGTAAAATGCCTACAATACTCTTCTGCAGACATTGTTGGTAAACAAGCGATTCTTGAAGAGCTAAGTGATTATTATCACCGTGATGCACATCATCAGGAAATGGTTTCGCAGTTACAAGGATGGCGCGAGGTTATCTATACATACCGCGATCAATTTGGATGGAAGAAGTTATTCCAGTTAGTACCTGTGGCTGGAATGATTTTCGGTGCTTTTATTAACCGATCAATGATTCAGGATTTAAGTGAAGCTGGACAAATGCTGTACCAAAAAAGGAGAATAATGGAGAGGCTTCAAAGTCAAACTATGAATTGAAACCATACAAATTCATAGAGAAGGTGTATACATATGGTCTTAACAAAGACTATTGAAGCTAGTATTCAAAAACATGCAAGACCATTTAAAAATAGTGAGGAGCTAACCTCGGCACTCATCTCAGAAGTAGGAGATGTGAAGTATGTTCTTCTAGGTGAAGCCTCTCATGGTACATCTGAGTTCTACACGAACCGAACAGAAATCACAAAAAAACTCATTGTTGAAAAGGGCTTTCAATTTATTGCTGTTGAGGGTGATTGGCCATCCTGCTACGAAGTAAATCGCTATGTCAAAGGCTACGAAACCTCTTATTCAAGTGCTAAGGAAGTGTTACAAGCTTTCAATCGCTGGCCAACCTGGATGTGGTCAAATCAAGAGGTTCTAGAGCTGATTGAATGGCTTAAGGAACACAATGAAACACAAGAAACGAAGGTTGGTTTTTATGGGCTTGATGTATATAGCTTATGGGAATCAATGGAAGCCATCATTAGCTACCTAGAAAAGACGCAGTCACCCGAGCTTGATCGAGCAAAAAAAGCGTTTGAATGCTTTGAGCCTTTTCATCGAAAACCTGAACAGTACGGTGTTTCAGCGGCATTGTATGGTGAAGATTGTCGGGAGGAGGTATTAGCGCTTCTTCAAGATATGCTAGCAAAGCGGACTACTCATACACATGATGATGAAGCAAACTTAAATCTTGTTGTAAACGCACTGGTAACTGCTAATGCCGAATACTATTATGAAGCAATGATTACAAATGACGATCAATCGTGGAACATCCGTGATACACATATGGTAGAGGCTTTAGAGCACGTATCAAATTTCTATGGAGAGAATTCGAAAGGCATTGTGTGGGAACACAATACTCACATTGGAGATGCACGAGCGACTGATATGGCAAGGAGCGGCCTTGTTAACGTTGGTCAGTTAACTCGGGAGAAGTATGGTGCAGACAATGTGTATGCAATTGGCTTTGGTACTTATCAGGGGACGGTCATCGCCTCCACTAAGTGGGGCTCTCCATTTGAGATAATGCCTGTACCAAAGGCTACTAAAGGAAGCTGGGAATATTACCTCCATCAAGCACGACTTGGTAATTCGCTTCTCATCTTTAATGAAGAAAATGAAAAAGAATTTGCAGAAACCATCGGACATCGTGCGATTGGCGTTATTTATCACCCAGAATATGAGCATATGGGAAATTACGTCCCAACTATAGTTTCAAAGAGGTACAATGCATTTATCTATATTGAAGAGACAAAGGCATTAACACCTATTGAAGTAGTGAATACCATAATCTAAAGCTACCTATCAGGTAGCTTTTTTTGGTTTTTTGAGTAACCTTTAGACCAATATTCTTGTAAGAATGAATAGCACAAAAACAACAATTGCTATAGCATGGCTAAAAATTTTCCAAAACAAGTAACAGTAATACCTTATTAGAGTTACCAATTTGAATTCATTGACGTTGTAAAATTCTTATTGTAAATTAAAATTAATACACATTTAAGGGAGGTAAGCTAATTGGGAAGTTTTATAGATTAGAAGAATTTTATATTCGTGTCAAATCAGGGACTCCCATTTAGAGCATTAGGGTATTTTTCATGATCTAGCCTTTCCTTTTTATGTTTTCATGACCCCATTTTCATTCTTCTACCGGACCTCTGGTTTGATACTCCATACTTTCTTTTTCACTAAATAGAATAAAACAAGTTTTCATACCGTAATTATTAATAATAGTCTAAAAATCAGGAGGTGTAATCTTTATCAGTTCTTACTGATAAAGAGACTGCTTGGAGATATTTAATTTAATGTGGGTGGCATCACTAATTGCGTTAACGGGATTCTTTGTTGCTTCAGAGTTTGCGATTATTAGAATTCGTAGTACAAGAATTGACCAACTTGTTTCGGAAGGAAACAAAAATGCATTAGCCGCCAAAAAAGTAATTACTAACCTTGATGAGTATTTGTCAGCTTGTCAGCTTGGTATTACAGTAACTGCTTTAGGTCTAGGTTGGCTTGGAGAAGAAACTGTTGCACATCTGTTAGCTCCATTGTTTCAGTATTTAAATGTACCAGCTTCTTTCTCAACAATTCTCTCAATTGCGATTGCTTTTAGCATCATTACATTTTTACACGTCGTAGTTGGAGAGTTAGCGCCTAAAACCGTTGCCATTCATAAGGCAGAAACAATAACTTTATTGTTTGCGAGACCACTAATCTTCTTCTATAGACTAATGTTTCCTTTGATAAAAACACTAAATGGTTCCGCTCGTTTAATAACTGGTATGTTCGGACTAAAGCCAGTTTCTGAACACGAGATGGCCCATTCTGAAGAAGAACTTAGAATGATTCTATCTGATAGCTTAAAAAGTGGGGAAATTAATCCTTCTGAATATAAATATATGAATAACATCTTTCTATTTGATGATCGAATTGCGAAGGATATTATGATTCCACGCACTGAAATTGTCGGGATTGATAAAGATACTTCAGTTGAAGAGTTTATTAAGATTGCTACGGTAGAAAATTATACAAGATATCCTGTTTATGAGGGTGATAAGGACCATATTATTGGAATGGTCAACATGAAGGAAATCTTAACTCAATACATTAAAGGTGATAAGAAAAACATTATTTCTCAATATATACGACCTGTCATTCAAGTGATTGAAACGATTTCTTTGCATGAACTCCTCGTTAAAATGCAAAAAGAACGTGTTCACATGGCCATCCTTATTGACGAGTATGGTGGGACTGACGGTCTTGTAACCGTTGAGGATATTATCGAAGAAATTGTTGGTGAGATCCGAGATGAATTTGATCACGACGAAGCACCTGATATCCGCCACATTGATTCTAATAAAGCCATTATTGACGGAAGAGTCCTACTAGAAGAAGTTAATAATCTCTTCGGACTAGAGATTGATGATACTGATGTCGACACAATCGGAGGTTGGATTCTCACCAAAAAAATGGATGCGAAAATGGGAGATACTCTTCATGTAAATAACTTTGAATTTCATATCTTAGATATGGAAGGCTTTCATATCAAAAGAGTAAAAGTAGAGCGAACTTTACTGCAGCAATCACCAGCATAATACTATATCAAGGGACATTTCAAATCGAAATGTCCCTTCTTTATGTAGAAACTAGGGTACAAGTTCCCTCTCCCCCTAACCACTCCCAAAGAAAGACTAGCAAATTGAAAGAAACCAACCACACATTTAATGTAAACAACAGTATGCTGACAAACAAACAAGCGTAAAAGACAAAAAAGCCTGTCAGTCGGAATCCCCCTCTAATTTAAGGTTATTCCGGATGACAGGCACAGGTTTATTTAAATTGCTCCATCATTTTTTGTAATTCTTCACTTAAAGCATTAAGGTTCTCTGCAGACGTGGCAATTGTCCCAATCACGCTTATTTGCTCATCCACAGAAGCAAGAACTTCTTCAGAAGAAGCAGCTGTTTCTTCTGCCACTGCTGATACATTTTGAACAGATTCTAGAATACTTCCACTATAGTCTGTTACAACTGAAATCTCTGAATTTAGAAGTCTTACAGCCTCTATAATTTGGTTCATTGCATAAGAGATTTGATTAAACTGTGTTTCTGTATCCATTACTGCATGATCCAATTTAGACGAAATTTCTGTTGTATTGCTCATTGCTTTTACGGTAGATTCAGTTTCTTTTTCCACACTGTTAATCATATGCTGAATTTCATTGGTTGCCTTGTTTGTTTGCTCAGCTAGCTTTCGGACTTCATCAGCCACGACCGCAAATCCTTTTCCAGATTCTCCAGCTCTAGCTGCCTCAATACTCGCGTTCAACGCAAGTAAATTTGTTTGTTGTGAAATGGAATCAATTGTAGTGACGATGTTTGAAATATCTTTAATACTATTGTAAAGATGGTTAATTCCAATCCCAATCTGTTCAGATGCTCTTTTTGTTGCTTCATTGGAATCTTGTAAAAATGAAACCTTTTCTTTTCCAAGGTCAATAGCCTGTGTTGACTCACTTGTTAATGTAAGCATAAGTTGATTTTGCACATTCATTTTATTAATTGCTTTACTTAAATCTTCTGTTTTTTGACTTGTCATTTCTATATCAGAAGCTTGTGCAACAGAACCCTTCGTAATCTCACTCATTGCTCTACCCATCTCTTCACTAGTTGCATTTGTTTCTTCAGCTAACGCGGAAAGCTCTAATGCTGACTGAGATACTTTAGTACTAGTTGTTTGGACATTTGATAGAACAAACCTTAATTGCTCTGCCATTTTATTAAATGCTCTTCCTAATTGGCCAATTTCATCCTCGGACTCAGGTAGTGACTCTACATTTAAATGACCTTCAGATATAAGAATAGATGATTCAGTAATTTTCCCCATAAGTTTAAGCTTCTTCTTGGTAAGAAAATAAAACAGTGTTAAGCCCACGAATGTAATTAAAGCGGAAATTCCTAGAATAATATATAACAAGGTATTTAATGATTCGTAGAACTCATATTCATATGCCCCAACACCAATATTCCAATCCCATGGCTCAAAATAAGACATATATACAATTTTGTTTCTTTCTACTGTTTCTCCAGCATTTTTCCAAGCATACTCATAAAACCTAGATTCAATATCACTTTCTTTTGCAGCTTTCACAATATCCTGAACAACAAATTGTCCACTTGAATTTTTAACTTCAGTTTTGTCATCCCCAATTGGAATAACCGGATGCAACTGGGCAATATGATTGGAGTCATATGCCATTAAATAGCCTTCTTTTTTATACACAAAGGACGATTGTTTAAAATCGTATGTTGTAGCTCCATCTTTCACCACAGCAGGCCCAACTAATAATTCACGTGCTCTCTCCTTTGCCTCTTCAAGTGTCATGTTCCCTTGCTCTACTTGCTCATTCAAGAGACCTAATGTAGAAATTGAATTATGGACAATATGCTGCAAATCCAGTTTCCCACTATTCACAAGTTCATGTTTAGCAAAATTGTAGCTTAATAAACCTAAAGCTGTTGTCGCACTTAAGATTAAAACCGTTATACCTAATAATAACTTTGTTGAAATTTTGCTAATCTTCATTAGGAATCTCCCTTTATTTTCATAATATTTTTATTTATATCGTCAATTTTAACCATTACTTTGAATGGGAAATTGCACCAAATGGGAGGGCCTAAAAGCAACTGGGAAAATAAATCCTCCTTATTTAGATCCTATCAAAAGATACATATAGTGCCTCTCTGATAACTTCTCATGAATAAACACTCTAGGTTTTCATAAAGATAAGAGGTAATATCGAAAACTATTAGGCAATTAGAAAATAAAAGATCTCTCTATTTGCTGTGTTGACATGCAAAATATATAATTTAATCAAACGTTTGTTTAATTTTGGTAAGGTGGTGCACTCATTGATAGCTTTCTTAAAAAGAAAAGATGTGTCATTAAGGCCTCATGATTATTTTGTAACGGCCCTTAACTTCATGGCACTAGGTTTATTTTCAACTCTCATTATTGGATTGATCATCGAAACAATAGGTAAACAGTTGACGATGCTACCCAATTTTTCAACATTCTTAATTGATATGGGTAGTCTCGCAAAAACGCTAATGGGTCCAGCCATTGGAGGAGCCATAGCATTCGGTTTAAGAGCTCCCCCACTTGTCATATTTGCAAGTATCGTTAGCGGGGCTGCTGGGGCAACGCTTGGTGGACCTGCAGGAAGCTATGTGGCTGCAGTGATCTCTACAGAATGTGGAAAACTCATTCATAACGAGACAAAGGTGGATATCATTCTAACTCCTTTAACAACGGTCCTTGTTGGATTCAGTGTAGCGACATTTATCGGTCCTCCTATCGGTGGATTAATGACCTACTTTGGAGAAATTATTAACTGGTCAACGAAACAACAGCCGTTACTACTTGGCATTCTAGTTGCCGTTTTAATGGGATTAGCATTAACTGCTCCTATTTCTAGTGCGGCGATTTCATTAATGTTAGGACTTGAGGGTGTTGCGGCTGGGGCAGCAACGATTGGTTGCGCTGCACAAATGATTGGCTTTGCTACGACAAGCTATCGTGAAAATGGTGTAGGAGGTCTTTTAGCAATTGGATTAGGAACTTCGATGCTTCAAGTAGGAAATATTATAAAGAACCCACTTATACTGATACCGCCAACAGTTGCAGGAGCAGTCTTGGCACCTATTGGTACGATGATGTTTCCTATGCTAAATAATGCAGCTGGAGCTGGAATGGGGACTAGTGGATTAGTGGGGCCAATGATGACCCTATCAGTTATGGGCTTTACAGGGACTGTCTTTATAAAGATCCTACTCCTTCATTTTGTCGGACCAGCGATTATTAGTTTAGTTCTATCAGAGTGGATGAGGAAAAAAGGCTATATCAAATTTGGTGATCTTAAGATTAGTACAGAACGATAAGAAAAAGCTGCTGATTTGCTCAGCAGCTTTTTCTATATACTACGGATAGGATGCATTCGAGAAATATCATACCGCTCCTACTAATAGCTCATTAATTCGCAATCATTGCACGTAAGATGGTGGTTGTTGCTTCCTTCTTATTTACATCCTCTAGCTGCGAGGATTTTACGATTAATTTTTTCACTGGCATGATAAAAGGTGTATCTGCTTTGATTAATTTGTCAGGAGCACCTACGACAATGTCATCCATGCTGATTCCATCCAGAATCTCAATCCTGCCTTTACTTTCAATCCCTAGCTGTAGTTCTACTTCTTTTACCTTACCTTTCTCCATTACAAAAGCTGAGTACTCACTGCGATTTCGTAGCACGGAATGTTCGGGAAGTAGTAATGTAGCAAAACTTTCCTGTTGGACGACTTCTACACCAATGTGATGACCGAATAATAATTGTTCCTGGTCCTCTACCTCTTCAACATTTATGGTAAAAGGAAAATAACTGGTCTCTTCATGTAAAGAAGGTGAGTTTACAGGAAATTGTGAGATATCACTGATTGTCCCAATAAGTGGTTGTTTCCCCTTTGAAATATATACTTTCTGACCCACCTGAATAGATTGTAACTCCTGCTCAGATAACTCTCCCTTAATCACATATGGATACGTAATAATCGTGATAAGTTCATCCTTACCATTTTTATTTATAGATTTAACAATGCCATCTGTGGTACTAAGAATGGTTTGAGCATCAGCTTCATTTTCAATACTTTCAAGCTGTAGCTCATAATCTTCAATGTCAATCTCTAACAACTCTTCTTTTAATTCTAATTCCCTAATTTGACTATCAATCAGAATTTCATTTGCTTCTGCCTGTGCTTCCTCCCACTCTGACTCAAATACAGTTGGGTAGCTTATAGATTTCAATGCCGATATATCCTTACTAAGCTTTCTTTCCTCTGCTTGTGCTCGTTCAATCTTACTCTCTAACTGCTGAATTAAACCCTCAGACTGAGTTGTACTGTACTGCACTAGCGGTGTTCCAACCTGAACAAAATCGCCCTCTTTGACAAGGATTTCCTCAATTACACCTAGTTGAGGCTGATAGCTAATAACAGACTCTTCTTGTGCTGTAACAACACCCTTCTTAAAATGGGAAATGCGTATATCTCCTTCTACCGGCTGATGAAAAGCATCCACCTTTGATACAAAATATAGATCAGCATCATACTTCTTGAGCAGATAAAGATTTCCAAGAATGAGGCAAAGTACAAGTATTATGATAGATGACCAAATCCATTTTTTCATGATTGCCTCCCCCTAGTTCATCCATTCCTCAATATTAATGACCGAAATTCCTGCCCCTGCTAACGCTAAAATAAAATGGACAAGAAAGACAATTAACCCTATTTCCACTCTCTGCTTTGTCGAGACGGATTGAAGGAGAATCGTTAGGTATACTAATCCACCTATGTATATAAGATTAACTTCAGTTAAAATATGAATAAATAACGGGTGATCCAATAGAATCTGAGCAACAATACCTAAAGAAATAGGTGAAGATATAGCAGGTATCCCCCAGAAATAGAAAAGAACTAGCTCTACCATTTGGTTTAATAAAATCAACCAGATAAACAGTAAGTGAATGTGAACTAACACCCCTACTCTAATTTCTTTCAATAGGTAATAGGTTAACAGAACCGAGAAAAAGAGATAAAAAACAGGAGTTAGTAACCCTTTTAATGCTATTCCGACTATATGATAAAACTGTAAAGCTTCTATATATTCCAATGACTGTTGCCCTACCTGCTTAGAAATCTCTTCTGATTGATATCCTACTATTCCAAGGATTGCTGATAATAACACACTTATACCTACTAATAATGAGAGCTTTACTAGGATTGGTTTGATCAAAAGCTGTTCCTGTTGTGACACGTTTTGAATCTTTACTTTTGAATCAAAAAAACCTCGAAATACCTGAACATTTGTCTCCATTTTACAACCTCCAACAAATTACAACAATTTCCTTTTTTGTATCATATCATAGAGCAGATTCATAATTTGGTAGATTATGTCGAATTTCAATAAACTTATGTTAAATATTTTAATGGATAAATTCTCCTTAATTAACAAACCTTATATATAACTTTCATTTTGAGGTGTAGTCTAAAATGGGTTTTAAACAAAGACTCTCAAAGGAGCAAAAGCTTCTTGGCTTTGCAATGTTGATTATTGTTATTTACTTATCTCCCCTATTTGTTTTGGGAGAAGATGCCCACATCCGGGTTCACGATAATTTAGATTCAAATCTGGCATGGTATAAGGTTTTAAAAGAGAGTGGTCAGCTGTTTGGAGGTATTGATTCTACGATTCCACAAGTGATTAATGGTGTTCCGAGAAACACTTTTGGAACGGAATGGAGTGGAATCGTTTGGTTACATATGGTATTTCCAACGATGATGGCTTACGCATTAAGTCAAGCTATAACAAGAATTTTTGCCTTTTTAGGAATGTATCTTCTATTAAAAACACATTTTCTAAAGGGGAAAGAATGGAGCATCATTACGGTTGGTACTTCATTGGCCTTTGCATTAACACCGTTTTGGCCATCAGGAATGCTTAGTACCCTAGGAATGCCACTTGCATTGTGGGCATTTCTAAATATTCGGAGCGGAAATCGTTCCTGGAAAAATTACCTTGTACTAACATTACTTCCTTTCTATTCAAGTATTGTACTCGGTTTTTTCTTTTTTCTAATTGGCATTGGCGTCTTGTGGCTGATTGACTTGGTTCGAAAAAAGAAGTTTAATCTTCACTTTCTACTTTCAATAGCTTATATGACGGTCATCTACTTAATGATTGAGTATCGACTTGTATACTCCTTTTTGTTCTCTACTGAAGCAAACTCAAGGGATGAATATTTTCACGCTCGACTTTCACTTTGGAGAGTAATTAAGTTGACCTTTAAGAATTTTGTGCTAGGTCATACCCACGTCATGACTGTACATGGGTTAATTATTCTTCCAGTCCTACTATTTGGGGTCTACCTCATTATTAGGAAAAGACTCTGGAAACAAGAAAAGCTATTTCTCTATTTATTGGCACTTAATTTCGCCTTATCAACATGGTATGCCTTTTGGTTTTATAAAGGCTGGTTACCATTAACTGAAAGATTTCACTTTATGGATACCTTTAATTTTGCAAGGTTCCATTTTCTAAGGCCATTAGTGATCTATGTAAGCTTTGCCTTAGGTTTGAAAATCTTATTGAAGGATGCAAAGAACTCCAAACCACTAGTTACCTTTTTAATTATTAGCCAATTACTAGTCCTCGTTGCCTTTAATGACGAAATCATTTACCACAAAAAGCCCTCTGTTAAGGAATTTTATGCAGAGGAGCTCTTTACAGATATTAAAGATTATATTGGGATGCCATTAGAGAATTATCGTGTTGCTTCTATTGGATTACATCCTTCCGTAGCCCAATACAACGGCTTTTATACGTTGGACACGTATAACAATTTCTATCCGCTAACGTATAAATACCAGTTCAGAGAAGTAATTGAGGATGAATTAGATAAAAACAAAACGATTAAAAGGTATTTTGATGAATGGGGTGGTCGCTGCTATATCTTTACAGCGGAGCTTGGGAAGCATTATATGTTTTCAAAGCATACAAAGAATCAGCTCGAAAATCTTGAAATTAATACAGAGCCCCTTAAGGAAATGGGAGGTAAATATATATTTTCGGCTGTTCCTATTATAAATTCAGTGGAAAATAACCTTCACTTGGAAAGAACATTTCACCATCAACATGCTGAGTGGAAGATTTATTTATACAAACTGATATAGACTTTGGAGGTAAAAAATGTGAGCACACCATCACTGACTATTGTTGTTCCCTGCTATAACGAAGAGGAAGTGTTAGAAGAGACCATCACACAGCTAGAAGCTCAATTAGAAGAATTAATAAAGGAAGAGTTGATTTCATCAACTAGCAAAGTGTTATTTGTAGATGATGGTAGTAAGGATCGTACATGGGCAATGATTTTTAAGGCTAGTATTCAAAGAGAACGAATAAAAGGCTTAAAGCTAGCTCGCAACGTTGGACATCAAAATGCTTTACTAGCAGGATTATTTGCCGCTAAACAATGCTCAGATTGCGTTATTTCAATTGACGCCGATTTACAAGACGACATCTATATTATTCGTGATTTTATCGAAAAGTTTAATGAAGGTCATGAGATTGTCTACGGTGTTCGCCATAAACGAGAAAAAGACACTTGGTTTAAACGAACGACAGCTGAAGGCTTTTATAAGGTTATGAATAAAATGGGTGTCCACCTCGTTTATAATCATGCTGATTATCGCCTTATGAGCAAGAGAGCACTAGATGAATTGGAGCATTTTAAAGAGGTAAATCTATTCTTACGTGGGATCGTTCCTCTTATTGGCTTTAAATCGACTTCTGTGTACTATGACCGCAAGGAAAGACAAGCAGGAGAGACCAAATACCCGTTGCGAAAAATGCTTTCATTCGCATTTGACGGTATCACATCTTTTTCTGTAACACCGATTCGTTTTGTATTGCTTTTGGGAATAGCTTCATTTTTAGTAAGTATGGCGTTTGGAATTTATTTTCTATCGTTAAAATTCTTTGGAGACACAGAATTAGGCTGGACCTCTCTGATTACCTCCATCTGGTTAATTGGCGGCCTACAGCTTATAGCCGTTGGTCTAATTGGGGAGTATGTAGGAAAAATTTATAAGGAAACCAAACAGCGACCTAAGTATATTGTTGATATAGATCTCCTAAACCTGCCCATTCCCAAGCACTTATTACAGAATGAGAGTAATGAACATGATTCTAGGTCCCTTAACCTTTCTAAGCTATCTGAAACGAACTAGCCCGTTTATTCGATTTTTACTAGTAGGGGTCATTAATACATTAGTAGGTTTATCGATCATCTTTATATTACTTGAGCTGACTTTGAATTATTGGTTTGCAACCTTCGTAGGAAATAGTGTTGGAGCAGCAGTTAGCTTCTTCTTAAACCGAATGTTTACCTTTAAGAGCTCGGTTTCCATTCAGCGTGGGATTCCTACATTTACTCTGACCATTCTTGTTTGTTATTTCGGTTCATATGCTACGGGTAAATGGCTTGTTATGTTAGCAGGTCCACCCTCACTTCTACCTATCTTTATCTCTGAACAAGACTTAGCTGTCCTATTAGGAGCTGCCTTATATACGTTATCTAATTATCTTGGTCAGAAATACTTTGTGTTCTCCAAAAGAACGGTGTCAGTATAATAAAGTTGAAACTGACACCACAATCGTTACGGTGATACTACTTAAGATGGTGGTTAATAAAACTGCTTGTGCGGCAAATTCAGGTGCATTGTTATACTCTAGTGCTAACAATGCACTATTTCTAGAAGTGGGAAAAGAACTTGCAATTAGGAGTGCCTGTGCTGTAATTCCTTCTAGTCCTAATATAAAAATAAGAAGGCAAGCAACTAGTGGGGAGAGTATAAGCTTCCCTACTATACTTAGTAATAAGGCTTTAGAGATTTTTTCAATTTTCAAGTAGGCAATTTGTGCTCCAAGAGTGACTAGAGCGATCGCTAAAAATGCATTTGAAATACTTTCCAACGGTTGCCAAATAAACATAGGGATTTTTAAGTTTCCCCATTTCAAAATCATCGCAACAATCAAAGCATAAATGATGGGTTGCCTTATCACTTCCTTAAAGGTATCTGTTCCTTTGTCTCCTCTAGAAGCAGAGTTAAACAATCCATAGGTGAACGTGACAATATTTTGATAAGCTGAAACAATAATTGCAATAGATAAACCGATTGGCTGCTGATGAAAAACAAGCTGACTAACAGGGATTCCAAAGTTCCCAGCGTTACTGAGCACGATACTATTTTTAAAGCTGGCAGCTAAGCCGCCTTCAAATCTATTAATCTTAGATAATACGATGCTAATAACAATTAATAAGCACGTATTTAATAGTAAAAAAAATATAATCTGTCCTAATAGTGTAAAGGTAATATCCCCCTGATAAATATTGGTAAAACATACAGCCGGTAGTAAAAAATATGTACTGAGCTTAGAAAGTGTCTGTAGATCTAAGTTGAATTTCCGGTGCAAAAACATACCGAGTCCCACAGTAAAAAAAATAGGAAACATTATATATGTCACGATCAAGATAAAGACGTCCATATAGTTCCTCCCTCTTAATCTTAATCTCTCTGCAGTAAAAAGAGTAGATGCTATGTACATCTACTCTTTAACTATTTTTTATCCCTCTTCATTAATGACGACACTTTTTCCTTTTAACTTAAGCAAGAATGGAACTAGCATCCAAAGAGCTGCAATTGCTAGGAAAGCTAAAGAAACTGGCTTTGTAAGGAAAATCATAAAGTCACCGTTAGAAATCGTTAAGGCTCTTCTTAAGTTATTTTCAATCATTGGACCTAATACTAATCCAAGTACAAGTGGTGCGACAGGGTAATCATTCTTTGTTAATAGATACCCAAACACACCACATGAAAGTAATAGAAATAAATCAAAAGTGTTAAATTGTACGGCATATACACCGAAGATTGAAATCGCAATAATGATTGGCAATAAATATTTTGCTGGGGTTTCAATAATCTTAGCGAACACCTTTACTAGAGGCATATTTAAGATTAAGAGCATTAAGTTACCAATAAACATACTAGCAATTAACCCCCATGCAACCTTAGGGTGATCTGTAAAGAAAAGTGGACCTGGCTGAATATTGTACATGATCAGTGCGCCCATTAATATGGCCGTAGTTCCTGAACCTGGAATTCCCAGTGTTAACAAGGGGATCATGGCTCCACCTGAAGCAGCGTTATTTGCGGCTTCTGGTGCTGCTACACCTTCAATTGCACCTTTTCCAAATTTCTTTGGATTTTTACTGAGCTTCTTTTCTGCAATATAAGAGAAGAATGATGCTAAAGTTGCCCCTGCTCCTGGTAAAATACCAATAAAAAAGCCAAGTAGAGAACCACGGACAATCGGTGCAGAGCTATCCTTTAAGTCCTGCTTAGTAGGAAGAACTCTTCCAACCTTCGCAATCTCTCCACCATCCGAATCCTTATCAAGGATTGTTTTAAACACTTCACCTAGTGCAAATAAACCAACCGCGATGGTTAAAAACTCGATACCCGAATAAAGAATAGGGTTGTTATATGTGAAGCGTGCAACACCAGAAACTGTGTCCATTCCAATCGTTGCTAATAATAACCCAACCACTGTCATAATCAATGCCTTTGTCATTGATTTACCCGCTAAACCACTAACAGCACATAGCCCTAATATCATTAAGGAGAAATACTCTGCAGGCCCGAAAGATAAAGCGACATCTGACAATGGTTCTGCTAATGCAGCAAGACCGATTAATGCAACAACACCCGCTACAAATGATCCAATTGCCGCGATGGATAGTGCGGCACCTGCCCGGCCTTGCTTGGCCATTTGATATCCATCCAATGTTGTCACAACCGAGGATGATTCTCCTGGTGTATTTAATAGAATAGAAGTCGTAGACCCACCATACATGGCGCCATAGTAAACTCCAGCAAGTAGAATGATAGAACTAGCTGCTGCAGATTCAGGATCAAGTCCAGCTGTAAGGGAAGCTGTAACTGGAATTAATAGTGCCACACCACTCATTGGACCGATTCCAGGTAATACCCCTACTGCTGTTCCGATTAGTACTCCTATAAACGCAAATATTAAATTTTGCCATTGCATCGCAACCGCAAAACCGTTTGCTAAAAATTGTAGAGTTTCCATATCATCCACCTCCTATCCTAAAAACCATGTTGGAAATCCAGGTAAAGACCCTTGTAACACTTCAACAAATAAGTAATACACACCAATTGAAAACGCTCCTGATATAATAATCGTTTTCAACCAAGCGCCTCTTTGCATAACCTGAAACCCGACTGTTAAAAAGAGGAATGTTGTAATTACATAACCTAGTAATTCTAACAACGCAGCATATAAAATTGCTGCCCCAAATATCATTAGAAATCTGACATAATCGGGCTTGACCTGCCCTCTTTCCTTAGTTTGATATCGAAAAGTTTCATAAAAAAGCCTTAGGCTTAATAACACTAATAAGATCCCGAGAATCTTAGGGAACATATCTGGACCCACATTACTTCCGTATGAACTCGCCGATATTTGGTAGCTCTCAAAAATAAATCCAGCTCCTATTATGAAGAAGAGGAAACTTGTATACCGATCAAAGGTTTTGCTCATATCAACTGACCTCCTAGTAAAAAGTATGGAGAAGAGGGACTCTTCTCCATAAGGCAAACCTATTTTTGCATATCAAGTGCAGTTAATAATTCAGTGATTACTTCATCTTGTTTTTCCAAGAATACTTTGAAATCTGCAGCGTTTTTATATTCACTTTCCCAACCATTTGCTTGAAGCTCTTGTAACCAAGTCTCATTCGTAGAAAGTTCATCCAACTTCCCTTGCCAGAACGCTAATTCTGCTTCACTCATTTCTTTTGGTCCAAATAAACCTCTCCAAATCGTGAAATCTGCGTCAACTCCAGCTTCTTTAAAAGTAGGGACATCAGCCAAATCACCACTTAAGCGCTCTGTTGAACTAACTGCAAGAACACGTACTTTTCCAGCCTTCACATACTCGCCTACAGCAGAAGCATCCGTTGCAATAAAGTCAGCATTTCCACCTAACAATGCTGCAATCGCTTCTCCTCCACCGTCATAAGAAACATATTTTACTTGCTTAGGATCAACACCAAACTTAAATGATGGTAGGATTGCAACTAAGTGGTCCATTGATCCTGGTGAACTTCCACCAGCAGCTGTAATTTTAGTCGGGTCATTTTTAATAGCTTCTAATAAAGAGTTTAGATCAGTAAAAGGTGAATCAGCATTTACAACGATTGCACCGTAATCCTTTGTCAATTGAGCTAACGGAGTTGTATCTTGATAACCGAATGGGCTATTTCCTTCTTTTTTCGAATGATTGATTAAAAT
The DNA here is from genome assembly GCF_011008845.1 of Bacillus mesophilus. Classification (GTDB taxonomy): domain Bacteria; phylum Bacillota; class Bacilli; order Bacillales; family SA4; genus Bacillus_BS; species Bacillus_BS mesophilus. The sequence continues at coordinate 770,093 of NZ_JAAIWM010000001.1, forward strand.
CGGTGGTGAGCTTACAAAAAGCTTGTAAGGATTTTTAGTATCCTGTGTTGCATATTCTGCTAAGAATACTGCTCCACCGCCACCTGGCTTATTTTCAACGGTAATATTTTGATCTACTAATTTAGTTTCTCCTACTACCTTAGCAATAGCACGTGCAGTTAAATCCCAACCACCACCTGCGCCTGATGGAGCAACGATCGTAATGGGCTTTTCAGGATATTTAGATGAAGTTTCAGCTTCACCAGCTGTTTCTTGGTTTGTTCCTCCACAGGCAGCTAAACTAAAAACTAGTAAACTAATAAATAAAACAGATAATAATTTTTTCACGTAAATTCCCCCTTGTTCTATCTTTTTTAGTTAAAGAAAAAAGACAGCGTGTAAGCGCTGTCTTAAAATTATCAGAACATTAACTATTTTTATAGTTTTAGGTCATAAGTTCAAAAAAAGTTATAAGATCTATTTTGTTCATAAAGTTCACAGCAAAAAGTACCTTCGCTCCGGTCGCCCCACATTTCCGTAGATTAATTGAGCATGAATCTTCTTTTGCAATATTAGATATTCCAAATACCTTCTTGCAGTTGATCGACTTACACCTGATCTTTTACTTAATTCCTCAGCAGTGATCCCTTCATTACCCGTTAACCTGATACTTTCTAGCAGTTTTTCTAAGGTTAGTGGATCGATTCCTTTTGGTACTTCTTCTTCCTGCTGCAGCTTCGTAGAGCTATTCCATAACCCCTCAATTTGCTCTTGAGTTAATGTTGAATTCTGAGAGAGTTGTATGGCTTTTAACCGATAATTTTCTAAGCTATTTTTAAATCGGTCGAAGGTTAATGGTTTAACGATATAATCTACCACACCACCATGAAGAGCCTGACGAACAACTTCCACCTCAGAGGCTGCCGTAATCATGATAATATCTATATGACCAAATTGCTGTCTAATCATTTTTACTAAGTCAATCCCTAACATGTCTGGCAAGTATACGTCGAGTAAAACTAATTGGGGTTGAACGGTTTCTAACCAATCCTTTGCTTGTTCGCCTGTCGTTGCAGTCCCAATCACTTTAAATCCATCTACTTTCTCTGTAAACCTCCGATGAATTTCAGCAATTCTTAAATCATCCTCCACGATTAGCACTTCAATGGCTTGTTCCATGTAGACCTCCCCCTCCACTCTTAGGAATAGACACAATAAATAAGGCACCTCCAAGATCACCTTTTTCTATTGTTATGTACCCACCTAATTCTTCTGTTAACTCAAGCACTTTGGCTAAGCCAAAACCTCGATTTGGACCATCTTTAGTTGTAAACCCTTTATTGAAGATCTGTTCATGGATATCCCCTGTAATTCCGTCTCCATTATCCTCCACTTCAATCACTAGTTCATCCCCACTGTCTGAGACCAAAAACTGAACCTTTTTACCTTGTTTACCATTGTGCTCAACAGCCTCAAATGCATTTGTAATCAAATTGCCTACAATTGAAACAAAGTAACTATTATCCAGTATCCCTTTTAAATCCTGAAGTTGACTGGAAGAATCAATGATAAACTCAATCTTCAACTCTTTTGCCCTATTGTAAAATCCTAATAAGAGCCCTGCTAATAGCGGATCTCGAATTTTTTTCATAATTAGCTTAACTAGTTCTTGATGTCCTGCTGCTTCCCTATGGATTAACTCAAGAGCTTCATCATAAGATTCTAATTGGATAAGCCCAGATAAAGTATATAAAAGATTATTGTACTCGTGTGTTTGAGCACGAAGCGCTTCGGTGTATTGCTTTACCTGAGATAACTCTTCAGTTAACTGATCAATCTCTGATTTCAACCTAAAACTTGATACGACTCCGATTACATCCTTTCCTACTTTAACGGGCAGTCGATTAGCAATTACTGTTTTTCTTCCGATTTGAAGCTGCCGATCTAGCTGCTCTTCGCCGGTTTCAACGACCTCAAGCATGGTTGAATGTGGTATTACCGATAATATAGATTTCCCAATAACAGTTTGGTTTTTCTCTAGAGAAAGAATATCATAGGCTGCCTGATTAGCAAGAATAATCTTACCGATTCTGTCAACCACTATAATCCCTTCTCTAACAGATTCTATAACTGCATTTCGCTCTTTGTAGAGGGATGCAATTTCTACTGGTTCTAGACCAAATAATAATTTCTTGATGCTTTTCGAAAGATAGATAGAGCCTAGTATTCCTATAACTAGTCCTATAACAGCAATAGGAATGATTGGACTCCCATAATCAGTGGAAAGCTGTGCAATATCTTCTAGCAAGAAACCGACAGATACTATTCCAATAATTGCACCTTCATCATTATATATAGGGACCTTTCCCCTTAATGCAGGCCCGAGTGTACCTGTTGCTTTAGACGTATATGACTCTCCGTTTACAAGGGCTCGATCATTATCCCCCCCAACCATTTTCTTTCCTAGTCTTTCAGGTACCGGGTGAGAGTAACGAATGCCTTCTTTATTCCCAATAACGATATACTCCGCATCGGTTTCTAATCGAATTCTTTCAGCGATTGGCTGAATAATCTCCCAAGGGCGTTCAGTATCAAAAGCTCGGATAATCTCAGGAGTCTCTGCGACTGTACTCGCGATATGTAACGCTCTCTTCTCCAGCTGATTTTCTATTGTATTAGACAACGTATAATAAAATAAAATACTGGTTTGCAATACAATAATCAACGTAAGAAAGACGATAAACACCATAATTCTCTGCTGTAAATTAATATTTCTAAACGTAAGCATACTGTCTCAATTCCCTCTAATGGAGCGCATTTTTGAATACGATCATTATAATCGTAATCGTAAGTTTTATTTTTAAACTTGAATTACTATTTATTCTATTAAGTTTAGTAATTTAAGGCTCTATTTATAGTAAGCAGAAATAGGGTCAAACTACTTAATGCTATAAAAGTAAAAGTAATTCGTTTCCTTTTCAAATCCAATCTTTTCATATAAAGCTTGAGCCTTCACATTATCAAAACCTGTCTCTAAAGAAATTCCTTTTGCATTTACCTCTTTTCCAAATTGAATGGCTGTATCTATTAATGCATTTCCTACCCCTAAACGACGAGCATCTTCAACCACATATAAATCGTTTAAGACTAAAGTACGTCTCATTCCTACAGAAGAAAACATAGGGTAAAGCTGTGTAAATCCTACTGCTTTTCCTTCATGAACACATAAAAATATAGTAGACTCGTTGTTTTCAATTCGATCCTTTAAAAACCTTTTTGCTCCATCGATGTCAGTTTCCTGACCATAAAATCTTCTATACAGATCAAATAATTCTGCTGCCTCATTTAATTCATTTAGCGTTACTTTAACAATATTCATTTTATTTTCTCCCTCACTTAAATTATTAGGTTGTTTAACATGGTACTATTTTTATACAAATACATCCTTTAAGCAAGCATTAATTATTTCATCAATTTTTTTTGATTTAGTTGTTGACATTAGTAAATATTGGATATATGATTAATACATCAAAATAAATTGATATACAGAACCACACTACTTAACACTGGCACCCAACCATAAAATTTAAATCAATTTTTTTTGATAAAATTAATCAATTAAATTTGATATAGGAGTGATAAATATGTTTTATTATCAAAATGAAATGCTTGTTCAACAAAGAATGGCTGAAATGGAGAAAAAGGCAACACATGCTTGGAAGTTCTCCTCTATTAACAAAATAGGGGTATTCCACAAATCCAGTAAAGAAGTATTAATTGACAAAGATGTTACCCTACCTTGTCAAGCTAAGGTTTGCTGTGCAACTTACTAATTTTTTTATACATCTGGTTCTTAATCGGAGCCTATCTTTTATAATTAGGAGAGTCAAAAATGACAGTTAATCATGCAGGAGCACTGAAAAAGGAATATTTCATTGCCTATCTTAAGTTAGTTTTGAATGCTAGAGAGTGTACGATTGAAGAAGCAAAAGATATTACGTTCAATCTATTTTTTCGCCAAAATAAAGAGATCTATGGGGAAGAGACTTATAAACAGTTTTTATTAGCATACCAAGACTTGCATTGTAGACTTATAGCTGGTTAATCTTTAATGAACCTCTCTGGTTCTATACCTATTTGGAAGGTCATAATAATATGGAAGCAATAATAAGGAGGGTTTATTATGTTGCAGAATTTGAAAGAACAAGACTTTGAAACAGCTGTAAAGCAGTCAACTAAGCCGGTCGTATTAAAATTTACTGCAGATTGGTGACCGGGATGCAGACAACTGGCTCCAGTTGTAAGTAGTGTTTCCGAAGAACTATCTGAGGTTGATTTTTACAGCGTAGACGTGGATCAAGCTCCAAATCTAGCCAGACAATTTGGGGTTATGAGTATACCAACCATGATACTTGTTAAAAATGGTGAGGAAATTGACAGAGTGACTGGTGCTATTCCGGAAGAGGCTGTTCGAGAGTTTGCTACTCAATAAGATAGAGAACAGAGCTGGTGATGTTGACCTGCTCTGTTTTCTTTTTGGTTGGAGCTGAATTAACAGAAAATTCTTGACACAAGTTTCCCTGTCATTTAATATGAAGTTCTACATTTCGACATTATTAGGTCGGGCTTTAGCAGGATTATCTTAAGGGGGAATTTATCTTGAGTCAGCAAGAAACAAAACGTGAGCAATGGGGATCTCGGATTGGATTTATCCTCGCTTGCTTAGGTTCAGCAGTAGGATTAGGAAATGTTTGGAGATTTTCAACAACCGCTGGTGAAAATGGTGGGGGAGCATTCATATTAGTTTATTTATTAATTATTCTTTTTATCGGTATCCCAGTTGTAATGGCTGAATTTACAATCGGACGTAAATCTCAAAGTGATGCGGTTGGCTCTTTCCAAAAGCTAGCACCAGGCAAGCCTTGGTTCATCGCTGGATTCCTTGGAGTCGCGGCATCTTTTATCATCTTATCCTTCTATGGTGTTGTCGCTGGTTGGGTAATGAAGTACTTTTTCGGTTACCTCACAGGTTCACTTGTAAATGTACCTGAAAATGATTTCACAGGTTATTTTGTATCATTTATTGGTAAAACTGCAGAACCGATCATTTGGCAGTTCATCTTTATGGCTCTAACGGTTGGAATAGTAGTGGTTGGGGTTAAAAAAGGAATTGAAGCAGCAAATAAAGTATTAATGCCATTATTAGGGGTTTTGTTAATTATTCTTGCAATCTATAGTTTAACCTTAGGTGGAGCAAAGGAAGGATTAACTTTCTTGTTTAGTCCGGATTGGAGCAAACTGGCTGATCCACATTTGTATTTAGCCGCTCTAGGTCAAGCATTCTTCTCTCTAAGCCTTGGAATGGGAGCTCTCATTACATATGGAAGCTATTTGAGCAAAGAAAATAAACTACCAACTGCTGCCTTAAGTGTTGGTGCACTTGATACATTAGTAGCACTTACAGCTGGTATTCTTATTTTCCCAGCCGTGTTTGCATTTGGATTAGATCCTGCTGGTGGAGCTGGTCTTGTATTTATGACTTTACCAAACGTCTTTGATCAAATGCCACTTGGAGCAGTTGCAGGTGCTGCATTCTTCTTCTTATTATTTGCAGCTGCTTTAACATCTGCAGTATCTCTCTTGGAAGTAGCAGTCGCTTATTTTATGAGAAAGTTTTCTTGGGGACGAAAACAAGCTGTTTTAATCATCGGTAGTATCATCTTTGTCCTTGGAATTCCTTCTTCTTTATCTCAAGGGGCAGTTCCAATTACAATTATGGGTAAGGATTTCTTAACCTTCATGGATGAATTATCAGGAAATGTATTTCTACCACTAGGTGGATTAATCATTGCGTTGTTCATCGGTTGGGGATGGAAGAAGACAGACGCACTTAGAGATTCAGATCTTGGAGATACATTAATCGGAAACATATGGATCTGGTGTGTACGTATTCTAGCTCCAGTTGGAATCCTTCTGATCTTCTTAAATAAAATAGGAATCGTTGGTTAAAAACGGAAGAGGGTAGACTTTTAAAGTCTACCCTCTTTTTTATGTTTTGTACCTATTTTACATACACTCTGGTTTCAAAAGGCTGTAATATCAACTTAGTAGTAGGATGATGATCATCTACCTGATAGTTAGCTAGCATGAGCCTTTCAAAGGTTAAAGTAAAATCCGAATAACTAAATTCTACCTGTTTATCTGAAATATTTGCGATGACGATCACCTCTTCTTCATCTAATCTCCTAGTATAAGCATAGATGTTAGGATGCTCATCTAAGATTAAATCGTAAATGCCATAAGTAAAGATAGGATTCTCTTTTTTTAATCTAATCATTTTCTTATAAAAGTGAAGGATTGATGCTGAATCAGAACGTTGCTGTTCCACATTGATATCGAGGTAATTTGGATTTACACCAAGCCACGGGGTACCTGTTGAAAACCCAGCATTGAGTTCTTTAGACCATTGCATCGGTGTTCGTGAGTTATCTCTGCTTGTCGTCCAAATTATGTCCATGATGTTGTCAACTGGCGTCCCTTCTTCTCTTTTAATGGAATACAGGTTTTTTGTTGCGACATCATTATATTGATCAATCTTTTCAAATCGCACATTTGTCATTCCGATTTCTTGCCCTTGGTAAATAAATGGTGTCCCTTGCATAAGAAAATACATGGCACCTAAAGACGTTGCACTTTCCCTCCAAAACTCTTGATCATTTCCCCAAGTTGAAACCACTCTTGCCTTATCATGATTTTCAATAAAAAGAGCATTCCACCCCTTGTTTTCTAAACCTTTTTGCCAATTAGTAAAAACTCTCTTTAAATCAACCAGGTCCATCTCTTTCTTTTCAGCATCCCATAATCCTAGATGCTCGAATTGAAAAACCATATTGAACTTACCCTTTTTTTCTCCCACCCATAGATCAGCGTCACTTACACTAACGCCATTAGCTTCACCGACCGTCATAATATCATAGTTACTAAATGTTGCATCTCTTAATTCCTCTAAAAACGGATGAATTCCTTCAACATTCATATGCCTTTCAAAAGAAGATACATACTTTAGCCCGTTTGGATTTGGAAGGTCTGTAAATCCCTCTTCCTTTTTAATATGACTAATTGCATCAACACGAAAGCCATCAATTCCTTTGTCTAGCCACCAATTGATCATATCGTACAGAGCAGTCCGAACTTCTTTGTTTTCCCAGTTTAAATCTGGCTGTTTTTTGGAGAAAAGGTGTAAGAAATATTGTTTAGTTGCTTGGTCATATTCCCAAGCAGATCCACCAAATATACTTTCCCAATTATTTGGTTCCTTACCGTCCTTACCATCTCGCCAAATGTACCAATCTCGCTTCTCGCTGGTCTTGGAAGCTCTTGATTCAATAAACCATGGGTGCTCATCACTAGTATGATTAATCACAAGATCAATGATCAACTTCATACCCCGTCGATGGGTCTCAGCTAGTAGCTGATCAAAATCTGCCATTGTACCAAATTCGGGAATGATATCCTGATAATCACTAATATCATATCCATTATCATCATTTGGAGATTTGTACATAGGGCAAATCCAAATAACATCAATACCAAGATCTTTCAAATAATCAAGCTTTGAAATGATGCCTTGAAGATCTCCTATGCCATCACCATTTGAATCCATAAAGCTTCTCGGATAGATTTGATATGCTACAGCTTCCTTCCACCATACGTGTTTCATTTATGTTCCCCTTTTCCGTAAATTCTAGTTTGAAAGTAATCTATATGTATTATTGAATGGTTTATGAATATAACTTAACTCATCTTAGTATAGCCTTCCTCAATCTTAGGGAAAACATCTAATATTGGAGAATAATTTCAGCAAACTGCACTAAAAAGGCTACTGGTGCAATCAGTAGCCTTTTTAAATAGGTTTATTCAATGGGTCCACGGTAATGCTTTATATCTTCAAAGGGTACAATCCACCTTTTCTTTTTATCATGATAAAATGCTCTCAGTGTTGTATCCTCAATCAACTGCGGGAAGAAAAATGAGCTTTGTTCCAGTCTTGCAACGAGTATATTATTCTCTTTTATTAACATTACTTTAGCAGATATCGCTTCACCATTTGCTGTTTTAGAATCCCGTTCTGACAATGGAAGTCTAATAATCTCAGTAAACATTTTATCACCACTTAATCCTAACTATTTTTCATTGTTCCATAAATAGAAAAACACCTGCAAAAACTATAGGTTGATAGCCTTAGTTTAGTTCACAGGTGTTTATAGCTAAAAGCAGGTTCCCTACCTTATTTAAACCATTCACACAATAATATTAGGCCCAATTAAAACAGGATCGCTACTTCTTTTGACCTATAAAAACTATCACGATTACTTGTTTTAGTATATTTCAATCATGATAAAAGCGATATAGGAATCAGTTCCTATCGTTTTCCTATCCGTATCATTTAGATAATAAGAGAAACTTCATTTCCAACCTCATTATATAGGACATTATTCACTGTCTTGAACATCATATATATACCACGACCTCTATGGTTAAAAAGATTATCCTTGAGTAGATGATCAACACCATATTCTTCAATGATTTTTATTTTATCTCTAACTAGAAAACCTTTACCACTATCCTTGATCATAATAGCCAATCCTTTTTCCTCAGAATGACATATTTTAATATGGATGGGAAAACCACCATGTTCAATCGCATTATCAAGTGCTTCTATTACAGCCACTTTTGTTGAATAGACCATTTTAAATGGACATATCATTTTGACTTGTTTTTCTATGAACTCAACAATTTCTTCATATTCATCAATACAATAGGCCTGAAAGGAGTATACTTGCAGTAATGGGGACATGTTAATCTATTCTCCTTATCCTTATAGTTATCTTTATATTATATGAAAAATGTCGAACTGTGTAGAATTTTGTTGTTAATTCCACAAAAAGGAGAATATTCTATTAGTTTCCTTACAAAACAGGAGGGTTTATACCCCACTCTAATAAAGTTAAGGGCCTACCAATAATCACCTAATATATTCAAGTAAACAGTACTATTCAAACTGTTTGTATTTTTCCGATAATAATAGTGGTTATTCTTTACTTAGGGAAGTGAATTTTTTGAGTGATTCAGATAAAATCTTTAATAACATCTATCAAACTGATAATCCCTATCGGTCTTTATTTCTTAACAACCCTGACTTATGCTACCTATTGAATACAAAAGGTGAATTTATAGAATTAAATGAAGTTGCATTCCAGAAAATTGGTTATCCATTAGATGACATTCTAAATCATTCTTTCTTAAAAATAATTACCCCGGAAGACGGTCCCAAAACAGTAGATTTTTTTTATAAAGTACTGCAAGGTCAAAGAGTTTCCTTAGAAACATCCATTATTAATTTCAATGGGTTTAGCATTCCGTTATTAGTAACGGCCATGCCCTTTATAGAAAATGATGAAGTTGTTGGAATCATCGGTATCGCGAAGGATGTTACCGAAATTAAGCTCATTCAAAAAAGATTAAACGAAAGTAAAAAGCGTTATAAAGAACTAGTTTTTTCTTCTCCTTATCCAATTATCGTTAGTTTAAATAAGGAAATTGTGTTCGTAAATGAAAAAGCTGTAAAGGTTATGCAAGCAGAAGATTTTACACAACTTACTGGTAAAAATCTTTACTCTTTTATTACTGGAGATGAATCTAAAGAGGAGCTTTCATTAAAGCCACTAAAATCAGGTGAATTAAAAGTAAAAACTTTATCAGGTGAGGTAATTCAAGTTCAATACAGCTTCACAAACATTGTTTGGGAGGGTGCCCCTGCGTTTCTTATTGTATTTAGTGATATTACGGAAAGAAAACAAAGAGAGAAATTACATCAGCAAGAGTTATCACTAGCACACCAAGTACAACAAAACATATTACCTAAATCGCTCAATGAAGAAAAAATCAAGATAAATGCAATTCACTTACCTTCAGCCGAGTTATCAGGAGACATGTATTACTGGACGAAAATGGAAGAACATCTGTATGGAGTTATGATTTTAGATATTATGGGACATGGGGTTTCTTCTTCTCTGATCTCAATGTCAGTCAGGGCCATTCTTCCTAGTATCATTTATAGACATAAGAACCCTACTGGTGTTATGGCTGAACTAAATCAGTATGTACACCAATATTTCAATAACATGAATTTTTATATGACTGGAATCTTTTGTTTAATTGATACGCGGTTAAAGAAGATTCAATATGTAAATGCCGGTCATCCATTAGGATTACTGCTAATGCCCAATAATCAAATAACTGAATTAAACAGGGGCGGAATTCCAATTGGGTTAACTACTGAAATTATTTATAACTGTGAGATTTTGGAATATGAGTTAGGAAGTAAACTAACGTTATATACTGATGGCTATTATGATGCCTTAGGCGTTACCGTTAATCAAGGGGCAACTTTAGTAAGTGACAGTATGAAATTGCACAAAACATCTTCTCCAGACGAACTGTTAGATCACTTTAAAGATAACATCAAATCAACCAAACAACCTGATGATATTTGTATGATCGTCATCGATCTTCCATAATACATTCAAATCTTTATTCATTTTAATTAATAAATAAAACAGAACCTACTTCAATTCATAAAGTAATATGATAAAATAAGTTTAGCAATTTATTCCTTTTTTGAATTGGAGTTGAGGTAATGAACGGAGTAGACACAAAAACCCTTATTGAAATCGCTAGGAGAGCAGGCGACTTTCAATCTAGTATTGTATTAAGTGTTAACAATAAGCATATTGATGTGAAAAGTATACTTGGACTTAGTGAAACATTAGTAACTGCAAGCAATTATTCACTTGAAATTCATGGTCCAGATGAAGCAGAGGCTAAAGAAGCAATGGTCGAGGTATTTGAAAAGAATGGGTTGAGTGTTCAAGTGATTTAAAGGATCGGGTTGAGGATTTTTTCCTCAATCTTTTTTTTATTTTGTATCCATACTTACACCTACTCCCCTAAATAGAAGGAATTCACTAACAATAACACTCCTACTTCTGCACACTTTGAATATAAATTATATTAAGTCTTTATCAACCTTATAGGAGGCAAATATGAGCGATATTGTGAAAGAGTTCCAAGAGATTCCTACCACATGTATTTCAGACACCATGCAAGGTTTAAATAACATGGATCCTTCCATCAAGCCTTTAAAAGAGGAATATAGAGTGGTCGGGAGAGCTTATACGGTAAAAATGCCAGTTGGAGACAACAAATATGTTTTACGTGGCATACGTGAAGCAAAACCTGGTGATGTTTTAGTGGTTGATTCAAAAGGTGATACGTATAGAACCATCGCAGGAGATTTCATCGTCGGTTTGGCTCAGACCTTAGGAATAAGTGGGATTGTGACGGATGGAGTGATTCGTGACATTATTGGTGTGAAGAAGCTTAACTATCCAGTGTTTTGTAAAGGGACAACTGTTGCGGCAAGTGCAAAAGCTGGTTGGGGTGAAGTGAACGTTCCTATCTCCTGTGGAGGTGCTTCCGTTAATCCTGGAGATATCATTGTGGCTGATGCGGATGGTGTAGTTGTAATTCCACAGGTAATCGAGGTAGAAGTATTAAGGAAAGCAAAGGAGAAACTTATTTTCGATGAAGAAAGAGAAGCGAAAATCTCTGGTAATCCAGAAGCTATTCTTGAATACTTAGATAAGATGTTAGCTGCAGAGTAATTTTATAAGTAGGGATGTCATTTGGTACTCATACACACAAAAAGGTTACCAATTATCATAATTAGTAACCTTTTTAAAATCTGTACTACACTTGCTTACACCGGGCTATATACTGATTCTATGTTAGAGAACAATAACTCTTTTATATTTAGAAGAGATATTAACCTTTGTTTGGCTGTTACAACACCTTCTACAAAAGATGTAGAAGTATCTAGTTGAACAAATGGCTTAATATCTTCATCTGAGATTTCCATTATTTCACGGGCATCATTCACCAGTAAACAATATTGTTTGCTTTCATTATCTACTATAATAAAGCGTGTCTTATCGGTAATTAAAGTATCCTCATTAAAGAGTAAGTGATTCAGGTCAATGACAGGTTGGATGGTCCCTCGTATCTCTACAATTCCCCTTAGATAACCGGGTCCCTGCGGAACGAAGTTAGGACTTATTGACTTTTCGATAGAAATCACATCCTTAATGGAAAGCCCGTATTCTTCATGACCTATTTGTACAATCACAAATTTATTCATAATGATTCCTCCATACAATTAATGAATAATTTCTGGTTTAGGTCTAGATTGCTCTTTCCTAATGAGCTTTACAAAGGTGTCTGTTAAGACTGGATCAAAATGGATCCCTTTTTGTTCTGCAATATAGGTAATGGCTTGTTCCAGTGGCCATGAATCTTTATAAGCCCTTCTACTAGTTAAGGCATCAAACACATCCACAATGGCAATGACTCTTGCTTCAAATGGGATTTCTTCCCCTTTTAACCCCTTAGGATAACCAGTTCCGTCCCATTTTTCATGATGGTATAAGATTATATTTTCGGCTACTTCTAGACTCGTAATTAGTTCATTGTTGATATTGGTAGACATCTTATTTAATATATCGGCACCTAATAAAGGATGCATCTCAATAATTTGCCTTTCATAAAAGGTAAGTGCTCCTGGTTTATACAAAATCCCCTCAGGAATACCAGCTTTTCCAATATCGTGCAATATACTGCAGTGAATTATATTATGAAGATATGTTTCACATAGCTCAGAGACATGTTCATTGTAATATTCATCTATTAAGTATTGAGTATATTGTTGCACCCTAACAAGATGTTGTTCTATTTCAGGGTCCCTTATTTCACATGATATGGCAAGGACTTTTAACAACTCTCTCTGCGTTTCAAGCTTTCTATCTTCAGATAAATATATACCTTGTGGTAATTGTTCCAGTTCCCTGAATACCCCAACATAATAATATTTGCCCTCAATCTCTAAGGGAGTAATAGTAATGGATGAATGCCATAACTCACCTGTCTTCTTTCTGTTAACCAAAACTCCAGACCATGGTTGCTGGTTTAATAAACTTTCTTTTAATTGCTGATGTGTTGTCTTTGGAGTGAGTTGTGACTTTAGGAATCCAGCCTTTAGTCCCAAGATTGTTTTTCTATTATAACCAGTAGTAACCTCATACTGTTTATTTACATCTAAAATAAAATGGTTATGGTCTGTTATTATAACGGCATCTGATAATAACAAGTAGCTCTCAAGCTTTTGAGGAAGAAGTTCACTGTTTATAGACTTTGAACTTTTCATCTAGTTTAACTCTTGAGTGAGCGCCGTTAAGCGATCAGCTGAACTCGCTACTTCATCAAATGCATTGCCCAGTTCCTGCACAACATTAACAAAAGAGACAAGTTCAATTTCTATTTTATTATTTTGAGTTTTCGTTTCGTTCATAGTTGTAACAATTTCTTCAAAGTATACTTCTGTTAACTGCATATTGTTTCTACCATCAGATACTGCACTACTAATCTTTTCAAGTGACTTTGTTAAATTATTTACTTGAGTATTAGTGTTAATGATTAATGCAGAAACATTCGTGACTGATTGTTTGGTTTGCTCAGATAATTTCCTTACTTCTCCTGCAACAACCCCAAATCCCTTTCCATGCTCACCTGCTCTTGCAGCTTCGATAGCAGCATTTAGTGATAACAGATTTGTTTGCTCAGCAATACCCGTTACAATATTAACGATTTCTTGCATTTGTTTTGATATATCTAATAGAACCTGTACATCACTAGAAATATCCCTTACCGATTCATTAATATTTGACATATTATGATTCTGAATAACCAGCTGTTCTTTACCTTTCTTAGCTCGTTCTTCAGCTAAAATGGAAAGTTCAGTACCTGCATTTGCAAGTGATACTATTTCATTTGATTGATGATTTAATTGTTGAAAAGAGGCATTAGTTTCTTCAGAGATTGCTGCAAGATTTTGGGTTGCACTTGCTACATTATCTCTAATTAGATACTTTTGTTCCTCAACTTTTTGTCTTAAAACATCAGTCTCTCTATCATAGGCTTCAAGTACTAACTGTTGCTCCAAATTTAAAATTTTAGAGACTGCTCTGATTGTATGTATACGCTCTGAAGGATCACTTAAGTTTTCTTCGACTATATCTAATAAAGATAGGAATAAATCCTGAAAGGCACACATATACCATTTAGTTTGTAAGCCGATCCTAACATGAATTTGAGCAATTCGAATTCTCTTGTCAAAGAAAGTTTGGTTAATCACCCCGTCAAACATCTCTGATATATGACCTTTTAATGTATTTTTTAAACGTGCAATTGAACTATTGTCATTGATAATATTAAGAAGTGATGGCTCATTTTCTAAATTTTTATAAAATCGTTCTACAATACTATCAATATTTTCAATAACAACAGGCTGTAATCGATTAATTCTTTTTAAATCTTCAACAGTTAAGCCGATCATCTGTACCTGCTTCGTAACGTCACTGCTTCTATCAATGTGTAATTCTCCACGACCACTGTTTAACTCCACATTGCCTTTAGTAGGTTTTGATTTTTTGAATAACAATGTTATTCCCCCTTCAATCTTCTTCGTTTCTTATAAGTTACCTACCTCTGTGGCATCCATCCTAACTTTTTGAACAGTATGAATCAACATATCCAATTCCTTACTTTTGCAAATTGTCTCAGTGTGAGAGTAACCATTTTGCTGTGCTAGGTTTATTAACTCTACTCGTAGTTTTTCAATATGCGTATAGTTTCTGAGATTAACAACTTACTATCTCCTTAGACAAGAAATATCTTCATTGGAAGCCCTATAATTAGATGTATTTCTATGACAAAACGATAAATATAAAAAATTAAGAATATAGGAAAATCCTAGCTTTATTACCTATTATTACCATAGGTGTTTTAACTCCACTGTGATATTTGTCACATCTTTCGCTTTTTTTGTCACATCTTTTACTTTTTTGTAAATTTATAGGTTTATTATATATGGATACATTGAACTATTCTTTAGTTATTACATAAAGTGTCAAGTTTTGAGTGTGAATTGTCATTTTCAGTGATTAAAAGACATGACTTTAAGATTGCTTGTTAAAATCACTAACCTAACGAAAATGGAGATAGACATTTTTGACTATCTCCATTTTATTAAACATAGATTTCCCAGGGATAACCTGTTAATCATATAACTACTATTTAAGGTGTTGCATTGTGCGATCTAAATCATAAACAAAATCGATCGGTGGATGTAGATCCTTTTTAGACATTAGTTTAAGAATCCTGTAATCACCTTAAGATTCCTACAAATCAATTAGGATAAAGCACTGATCATCAATATGATCATTGTATTCTTCTTTTAGTTTAAGATTTTGGATTATTTTTTCTTTTAGAATGGATAAAGGTTCGTGTTTGTTTATTTTCACCAATTGCCTTAATTCATGTAAAGGAATAAGTTCTAACACACCATCAGTATAAAGGAGTAATCTAGATCCTTTCTCATATAGACATTTTGTACTCATAAAGTTAATGCCTTTAACTAACCCAATTGGGGGGACAGAGGAACTAAAGTCATAATTTGTTTTATTATTTCCTTGCATGATAGCGGTTGGATGACCAGCATTAATATACTCAATTTCTTGTTTGTCCGTGTCGATCACAAGACATAATACAGTCGAGAAGTGCATTAATTCACTGTTATTCTCAAATAGAACATGTAGATAGTTATCTAATTCTTGAATTACCTCATCAACAGGAACCCCTTTAGAAACTAAACTTTGATATAGTGAACGTAACGACATCGTGATAAGTGCAGAAGAAATTCCATGTCCCATTACATCTAAAATAATAATTCCATATCGTTGTTCATCAATTTGATAACACCCAAATATATCACCTGATAAATCGCTAGAGGACTTATAGTAGGTTTCAATTTGAAGGTGACCATTAGAAATAGGAATGGAAGTCGCCATGTTTTGAATACTCTTCGCTAAATCAAGCTCAATCTTAATTTTTTCCTGATATTCTTGATTTTGTTGATATAGTTCGATTAACTGGCTTTGTTTAACCTCTAAACTATGAAGGACCTCTTTTAATTTTTGGTTCACTTTATTTCTTTCTTGTAGGGCTGTTTCCGCCTCGCGTTTTGCCTTAAGGATTTCACTTTCAAATTCGTAACGCTTATACATTGGAATAAAAATGCATTCATTAATACAATCTTTGTTAGAATTTCTCCGCTTAGCATTCAATAAAACTGGAACTTCATCGCCTTTTTTATCTAGCAAAGTAAAATAAATTTCTTCAACCCTTTCTTGCAATCTAATCATCGGAAAAAAGTACATTTGATAGAAAGCACGTGTTGAAATAGGTAGAATATGATTTATATGTTTGTTTTGCAATTCATGATATCCATACCCAAGAAGATCAAGAAGTGTCTTGTTAATAGATAGGATGAAGCCATCATCATTTAGTGTAACGTATCCGCAAGGTGCTTCATCAAGCTGCTGAATCATAGTGAACTCTAACTCCCTTATTTTAATGAGACAGTCAGATTCAAGAAAATCTCCATGTCTCAAAGTTTACTAGATATCTTATAAAAGCATCATTTAAAGTGGTTTGGATTAAAGATCATACAAATATTTTCCTATCAGTTCAATCGTTTCTTTAGGGTGACTCAAATGAGGACAATGTCCTGTGGTATTCATATAATATAATTGGCTTAGTGGCATATTTCGTAACATATACTCACCAACTGAAGTAGGAGCAATCGTATCATCAGAACATTGCAATATTAAGGAAGGAACAACCGCCTTCGGTAAATCATGACGATTATCAGAGTAGAAGGTGACTCTTGCAAAATTCCGGGCGATTATTGGGTCAGTCGAACAAAAACTATCAGCAAGTTCTTTTGTTAGTTCTGGTCGATCACTATTTTTCATAATAATTGGTGCCAGTTGATTTACCCACCCGATATAATTTCTATCCATTATACTGAATAGCCCATCTATTGCTTCCTTATCAAATCCACCATAATAATCTGGGAGATCATTAATGTAACAAGGTGAAGGACCAATCATGATGAGTCGTTTAAAAAGAGTAGGTTTTTCTATGGACGCAAGTAATCCGATTATACTCGAAACTGAGTGACCTATAAATATAACATCTTTTAAGTCTAGGTAATCTAAAACATCTACTAGATCTTGAGTATAACCTGAGAGGTTACTATATTTTTGTGAATCATAAGCTGACAAATCTGAACCTCCTGCACCTACGTAATCAAATAGCACAATTTTATAGTTTTGTTCAAATGCTGGAATTAGAAACTTCCACATATTTTGATTACAACCAAAGCCAGCTGCGAGAACAATAGCTTGTGTTCCCTTTCCAGTGACATTAACATTATTACGTTTGATAACATCTAGTTTCACTTTGTTACCTCCACATGTGATTGTGAACTTATAATCAGCATTACTTAATTAGTATGTAAATGGGTTTAATGGGTATTTATAACTAAGGAAACTTCATTTCCCTTTTCATTAAATATTACCTGATTTACCAATTTATACATCATATAAATCCCTCTACCTCTCTCGGAAAAAATACTTTCTTCCAGTAGCACTTCTATTCCTTTCTCTGCTATAAGGTTTACCTTTTGGCTAACCTGAAAACCTTCACCACTATCTTTTACATTGATTTGAACTTCATGATCTTTTGTTTCAAATTGAATGGTAACTGGTAATTTACCATGCTCCAATGAATTATTTACTGCTTCAAATAATGCTACTTTAGTAGAATATTCTAGGGTAGCTGAATGAAGTAATTTTAACTGTTTTTCTAATTCAGAAATAATTTGGTCATATTGCTCAGTAGAATAGATTGTAAAGTTCGAAAAATTTTCCAGTAAAGGCAACTCAACCCCTCCTTCAATGAATATAGCTTATTTCGACAAATTTCACTGTGATTTTTGTCACAGCACTAAGAATTATAGTGTAATAAAAGATATAGTGCATTAATTCATGCTTAAAATGTATAGTTCTATAGTATGGGTTGTTGATTTCTCCACCTAAAAAAAAGGGAATCATATCATATATGACTCCCTTTTTCTCCATTCAATTGTTGAAGTAAATTTTTAATAGCTGTGCGAGGTACAGGTATTTTTGTTTCACTCTTATTACTTAGGAACATGTTATAAGCTCCATTTATCCATGGTCTCAATTCCTTAATATATTTCTCATTTACTAAATAGCTTCGATGCGGTTTGATAAAAGCTTGATTTCTTGTTAAATTCTCTAAATCTACTATAGTCATTTTAGTTGTAATGACTCTAGTCTCTGTATAGATAACAAGATGTCGACCTACCTTTTCTGCAAATACGATTTCTTTTGGATCGAGTAATATGATATTGTTTCCTTCCTCAATCAATAACTTTCCAAAAGAATTTGTGGTGGTGAGTTTATTTTTTTCTTTTAAAATATTACGAACACGAAACATCGAATTCTTAAATCTCCCAGTTTCATAGGGCTTTAAAAGGTAATCGACCACGTTTAGTCCAAAAGCTTCTACAGCAAATTCCTGATAAGCAGTACTAAAAATAATCAGTGGAGGTTTCTTTTTCTTATTAAGAATCTGGGCCAGCTCAACACCGTTTATATCTGGAATTTGAATATCCAAAAACACAAGATCTGGATGGTGCTCTTCTACTAATTCAAGTAGCTTTCCCCCGCACCTTAAGCTGGCTATTAAACGTATGTCATCCTCTTGACTTAATAGAAACTCTAATTCTTCACGGGCAAGCCGTTCATCTTCAACGATCATTACTTTAATCAACCTACAATCTCCCTTTCTTCCAATGTTCCTAAACAAAACGAAATAATGGCCCCGCCCTCTAGCTTGTTTGAGATCATTAGACTTGCATGGTCTCCAATTAATAATTGAAGTCTTTTATTTACATTATAGATTCCATATCCGTTTCCATTTTCACTAACTACATAATCGTGTCCTAGAACTTCCAATTTATCTTGAGTTATTCCTGTACCATTATCTTCAATTGATATACAAACCCCTGACGATTTAATAGAGGCTTTTACCAATATAAGTCCACCTTGTGGCTTTCCCTTTAAGCCATGTTCAATACTGTTCTCAATTAATGGCTGTAAGGTAAAAGGCGGAATCAAAATATCACTAGGAAATACCCTTACATCATCTTCTATTATTATTTCCAATTGATCCTGAAATCGGACTTTTTGGATTTCGATATAAGAAACGATATGGTCAAATTCCTTCACGAGAGGAATTAGTGATTTGGATGTTAAGGTTAGATTACTCCTCATGTACTTGGCCAATTGAACGGTTAGATTTCTTGCATTTTCCTGATTACTTCTTATCAGACTAACTATTGAATTTAAGGTATTAAATAAGAAATGAGGATTAATTTGAGCCTGCAATACCCTTAATTCAGCATCCTTTTGCAAGTTTGAGAGCTGAATTTGCTTCTTTTTGGTAAGGTCTTCTATTATACAAAGATAATAACCAGTACCCTTCTTGTTTTCTTCAATAAAAGAGACTGATACTCTCCCCCATTTAATCGTACCATCTATATGACTAAATCTTTTATCCTCACGATGGATGCTATACTTCTCACCGCTTTGCTTGCCCTTAGATAAATCTGATAAAATGGAGTCTTTAAAGTAATTGATATATTTCCCCTTAAAATCTTCTCCGGTATACCCTAACAAATCTTCTATCTTCGGGCTTACCTCCATGACATTTCCTTTACGATCTAATAAAAGAATTCCAATTGATGACGTGTTGAATAAAGCTTCCAGCTTCAAAGACTTTTCTTCTAGTTCATTTTCTTTTTGTTTTTTCATCGTAATGTCAGTAAAAGAAAGAATCACTTCATCTTTATAATCTCTTAAAGGTGAACTATTTACAGAAAGGAAAACAGGATTCTTGCCCTTCTTCGTATATATGATTTCCAAATTGCATATAGGTTTTTCCATTACTCTAGCAAACCGTTCAGCTTTGGATTGATTAGCCAACAAGTAATCATCGCTTTTGACTTTAAATTCCCATGATGGATAATCAATGTGTTTCCCCATTACTTCTTCATAACTAACAGATAAGAGGTCCTCTGCCATTTTATTTATATAAGTTACATAGCCTTTATGATTTAAAATCACAACACCATTCGGAATTGTTCCAAGCAAAGAGTTCAGGCGGTGATTCACTTTTTCGGTTACTTCAAAATCTCTCTTTTGATTCAAATACTCGTTTTCTAAGTAAACACTATGAAGAAGGAATATTATTAAAACAATAACACTGAAGACCGCTATATTAATTCCTAGTAAAAAGTTGTTTATTCCAACACTAGATTCATCAGTCAGTAAAGTAACGTTATTAATAGACAAATTATAAGAACTGATGTAATGCAGGCTAATAATAGCAAGCATTAACAATACACTGCTTCCAACAGCCCTATGTTTTCTACTATTCTCCTCATTTCTTTGCTTAAAGCAAAGATGGATTCCTAAAACCGAAAAAAATAGACTGATAACGAACGCTACCACAACGAAAATAGTGTGTTGATGAACATGTACTTGTTCTATAGCAAGCATCCCACAAAAGTGTGTACCAAATATCCCTATACTTAGAATGCCCCCTGCTATAACCCCCTTCAAAAGTCTATAGTTTGCTTTCGAACCAACTAGTACCGAGAAGAAAGAAGCAAGAAAAGCAATTATAAAAGATAGTATTAAGCATATGATGTCATAGGTTAGATCATTAATTTGAAGTGCAAGGAGACCTACAAAGTGCATGGACCAAATCCCAATCGCTAACATCAATGCTACTCCTATTTTCCAAAGAAATTGAGACTTTTTACTATCAAAAGAACGTATGATCATTGAAAAAGAAGTATAGGATCCTAAAAATGCAATAATGATAGAAAAGAATACCAAATAGTAATTATAGTTACTCATTATTAACCTCACATAAATAGATTTCCCTTAGCTTACATTACATCATCTATGAGTCAATAGGAATAGGAAGGTATTACTAGTAGTCTATCTATTTTCATTAGAAAAACTTGGATAGTGTTAAGTCCTTAGAAGTTGAGTTTGCTTAGTTTTTCTTGATTTCATACAATCCTAATGCTTTTTCACGCAATTCAAGGATGAACTACTAGTATCTAATTAGTACAATGTATCTATTTTCACTTTTTATAGCAAACCAACGACAAAAGAGCTACTGATATATTCAGTAGCCCCTCTTACATTTATACTTAGTGCTCCTCTAATAACAACTCATCACCATCGGTATCTCTTTCAACATACTGAATATCTTTTCTTGCATGATACCGATCGGCCTTCTCAAGGCTTACGGTAATGTTATAGTCTGGTATTCCAGCATATTTCTCATAGCGGCCTTTTGGTAATAAGAAGTTTCCTTCTGGGAAATGTACCTCTACATTCCCCTGCGCGATATCTACAAACTTGGCTCTGCCCTGGAATACACCAAAACCGTTATACAGAACCACGCCTTCCCCTTCTGCTATGCTTAGGGTCCGCCCATCCTCTGGGTTCATCAATACATCATATCTATCTGCGCCATTGAGTGGATCCACTTCGCTATATACCATTGAATTAAACTGTTTACCTCGACGCGTCGTGACGGTAAACTGTCCTTCCTGTTTCTGGACTAACGGAATATCCATGGCAATCAAGTTTCCTTTTCCATCAGATGTAGAAAACATCCCATCTTCACATAACCAGGCACCGCCCCATTGAAAGACATCGCCTTGTTTTTTCAAGTATTGAATACCATCATAATTGGGATTGGCGATCGCAATTTCATCTCGAATTTCCTGAGCATCTTTAAAGTCTACAAGATGAGCACTTTCAGGCTTCACTCGCTTTGCAAGGTCAATGTAAATTTTCCATTCGGCTCGCGCTTCCTCTACCTCATTCTTATTTCCTTCAATTTGCGGAGAGAAATAGACCATACGCTCAGTCGAAGTCGAAGTACCGCCGCCTTCTTGTTCATAACGGGTTTTTGCAGGAAGTAGAATAACCGCTTCCTTTGCATCTAACAGTGCAGATGTATTCAAAATGATATCTTGATGAACACGAATTTCAAGTTCAGATAAAGCCTCTTCAATAAACTCCGGTTCTGGCATGGTTTCAAGAAAGTTCCCACCACTCATATAATACATCTTTATTTTACGCTCATGATCGTCTGGGAGCAGGATATTTTCTAATGTGACCCCTACAATATCTCCTTGCCATTTAGGAAGTTCAAAGTTCCAGATCTTTTCAATTCTTTCTATATTGTCTCCAGCATAATCTCCTCCTGGTAACACAAACGGATCACATCCCATTTCACCCGTTCCTTGGACTCCAGAATGACCTCGAAATGGCATTAGTCCATTATATTGACGACCCACATGACCTCGTAGTAAGGCTAGATTACAAACTTGGGAGATGTTATCTGTAGCAAACGAATGCATAGTAAGACCCATCGCCCACACATAAACTGCATTTTTAGAATGAGCGAGAAGCTGCGCTAATTCTTCTATCCGTTCTCTAGGCACTCCAGATGAAGAAACAATATCCTCCCAAGATTGCTCCTGAACCTTTTGCTTCAATTCCTCATAGCCATTTACATGATTATTCACAAATTCATGATGAATAGCAGAGCTTTCCTCCTGCTCTTCCATATCAAACCAATGCTTCATTATGCCATGCATAAAGGCAATGTCTCCACCTATATTTACCTGATAAAAATCATCGGCAATCTTTGTTCCAAATAAGGCAGATTCCGCAACAGATGGAATCCAGTATTCATCCATGGCGGGCTCTCTGTAAGGATTGATTACGATAATCTTTGTTCCTTTTTTCTTTGCCGCTAACATGTACTTGGTTGAAACCGGTGAAGAATTTGATGCAACACTTCCCCAAAAAAGAATCACATCTGTTCCGATCCAATCTTGATAATTACAAGTGGATGCACCTGCACCTACAGAACGCTTCATCGCTGTTTTAGAAGGAGAGTGACAAATTCTTGACGAGTTGTCAATATTATTTGCCCCTAAGAAGCGAGCAACCTTTCCGGCCACATAATAAGTTTCATTTGTAATCCCTCTGCTCGTTAGATAGAAACCGTATTGTTTAGGATCTAATGCTTTCATTTTATCAGCAATCATATCCAGTGCCTCATTCCAAGTTAACCTAGAAAACTTCCTTTCTCCTTTTCTACGAATCATAGGATAAGGAATGCGACCAAGCTTACGTAGCTCGGTACTATCGTATTTTTTCAACTCATCAATGTCGGCATGCAAAATTTCTGGTTTAATAGCCTGCATCGTACTTAACCGTAGAATATTAAGACGAGTTGTGCAAATATGTGGTCCTTTCAGGGTTTGGTCTTGAAGACCGGCAACACCTAATGCACAACCATCACATACCCCTTTTGTTAGAATCCGAGTAGCATAACCTAAATTATCTTTATTTTCCCAAAAGACTTTCATCGTGTCACGAATATGCTTTGGTTTAACCTTACCCAGCCCAAACGGCACAGGACTAACCCAATGTTTAGGCTGTGGTATTTTGGACATTTTTTGAGGCCCCTGATGCTTACTCTTTCCCATCATAAATCAACCCTTTTTATTAGATTACATCTTTTAAGACTTGTTATATTTCAAACTACTAGTTAAGCAGACTCTTGCTTAGTTTTTAGCTGCTTAATATCAATACGAATTAAAAGTGAGGCAAGTAGCGCAACAATGAAGAGTGCTCCAAAGAACGTTAAACTGCCTGCATAGCTTCCCGTTGTATCTTTAATAAACGCTGCAAACTGAGGACCTGCAAGACCTGCTGCCGCCCATGCTGTTAATATATATCCGTGAATCGCTCCTAATTGCTTTGTTCCGAACATATCCCCAATATAGGCAGGAATAGATGCGAAACCTCCGCCATAGCACGTATACACAATAATAAGCATTAACACAAACAACCATTGTACAGAAGTATGTGGAAGTAAGAAGAAAATGAATATTTGTAATACGAAGAATATCGTATAGGTGTTAGGTCTCCCAATATAATCGGAAGCGGAAGCCCAACCAATTCTTCCTAGTCCATTGAATATTCCAATCGCTCCAACTAAAGCTGCTGCTGCCGCCATGCTGATTCCAATCGCTTCTTGTGCAAGTGGTTTAGCTACAGCAAGTACTGCAATTCCACACGTTACATTAATGAATAGCATAATCCATAGATACCAAAAGCGACGTGTTTTAACTGCCTCGTTCGCTGTTAACTGAGAAAGTTCTAATGGAGCCTTCGCTTTTCCAGCTGCCACTTTCTCTTTAAATCCTTCCGGCGACCAGCCTTCTGGTGGCTTTTCTAAGTATAGAGAAGATAAAAGCATAATGACGAAATACACAGTACCTAAAGTATAGAACGTTGTAGCAACACCATAATTACTTATTAAGTAATCCATCACTGGGCTTGCAATTGCTGCTGAGAATCCAAATCCCATAATAGCTAGACCTGTTGCAAGACCTCTTCGATCTGGGAACCATTTAACTAGTGTAGATACGGGTGCAATATATCCGACTCCTAGACCAATTCCTCCAAGCACTCCATAAAATAAATAGAGCAGATATCTTGATTCTAGTTGCACCGCTAAGCCCGAACCTAAAAGACCAACACCAAAGAATACAGCTGCCAAGAGTCCTGCTTTTTTAGGTCCATGCTTCTCTACAAAATGACCTAGAAAGGCAGCTGCTAAGCCTAGAAACAAAATGGCAATACTGAAAGTCCAAGCAACTTCCTGATCATTCCAACCAAACATCGTCTTCAATGGAGTCGTAAAATTACTCCACGCATAAACCGATCCAATTGAGATATGAATCCCTACAGCTGATAATGCAATTAACCATCTGTTCTTCACTCTTTTCCCTCCTCTGTTAATGTGCCTCCGTATGATAGTGCTTTACAGGATCGCTATAAAATCACCATCATACATTCTTCTTTAGGCTCACTAAAGTCTCAGAATCGAGCTAATATATGTAAAATCACTCATTAAATTAATTGTCTGTTCTGCATACTGCTTTGCTCTTTAACTAGTATTCGTTCCATTTCGCTCCATTCCACTACTGTATATTCAGAAGCAACAATCTTTGCGTAAAGAGCCTTTCTATTAAAATATAACGGTCTGAATAGGACATTTATTTAAGCTTTAAAACCATAAAAGCTATCATGTCCTCTTTATGATTTAATGTATATGGTAACTATAAGGTGATTAGAATATTTTTTTTATTTCCCATTGACACTCTAACAAAGTTGCATACAAGTTTCTAAAATAATTCAAAAAAGCTTCCCGCTATATAAAGGAGTTTTGAACAACAGAATGGAATAAGTAACCTAATTATGATGGAGTTGGAAATTCTTCAGTTATGTTTGAATCATATCTTAAAATAAACACTAGAGAGGAAGGATTGTATGGGCAGATATCTTAAAGAATTCATTTCTTACCATGATATATGGATACTGAGTGTATTAATTATTGGGGCGTTTGTGTTTGTTATACCACATTTAGGGGATGGGCAGGTTTGGTTAACGTTGGTCATTGGAAGTCTTCTCTATATAATCAGTGAGTATACAACTCACCGATTTTTCTTTCATATGAGGGCTCCCAAAAATCAGCTATTCTTAAAATTCATGAAGAGGATTCACTACGATCACCATGAAGATCCTAATAACTTAAGGCTACTATTCTTACCTTTATGGTACAGTATTCCTCAGCTTATCATCTTAATAGGAATAGTAACCGTGTTAACAGGTCAATTTTTATTTGGAGTGCTTGTATTTATAGGTTCTGCAAGTACCATGCTTTATTATGAATGGACACATTATGTAGCTCATCGCCCTTATCAACCTAAAACGGCATGGGGGAAGTGGATGAAAAAACTACACCTCCTTCATCATTATAAAAACGAAAACTATTGGTATGGTGTCACTAACCCATCCTTAGATTACTTGTTTGGAACGATGAAGGATGGAAATGAAGTAACTAAAAGTGAAACCGCCCGGAAGTTAACTCAATAAGGATCAAGTAAAACTATGGAAGACTAAGAAATTTTGTTTATCAATTTTTTAATAAACGCTTTATCATTCTAATTTGCCCACGATGATTTATTTCATCTTCCATTACATGAAACCAATACCAATAGTTATTCATTTTTCCCCATGGCTTCTGTTCGTAAAGCCAGCTATCTTTTCTCGTTTTAAATAGTGATAATGTAGTCTCTCTTACTTCAGATAAAATAGACAGGTAGTATGCTACTGGCCGATCCTTTACTTCCACTCTTGCTTGATCTCCAAGAAAGAGAGCAGCTTCCCATTTCTTTCGTTCTGCATCATTAATATCTCGGTTATCAAAGGAAAAAACTTGATGAACGAATTCAATCGAAGCGATATGTAATAACAGTGCTCCAATGCTATTTGAGTTTTGGTCAGGTAGATCGTCTAGTTCTTCCACGGTTAGAGATTGGACATCCTCCAACGTTACAGCTCTTGTATGCTCAAGCATACAAATTAAATCGCCAATCTTATCATCATATCCAGCTTGTGGCAAAATTCTATAATCAATCATCATTCTTTACCTCCCATCATTATCAATACTAGATTAACAATATTTAAATAAAATAAAAGACTGATAATAATTGTTAAATAATGGTATAATTAATTTAGACAAACTTAAAGGGCAGCTGTCAGAATCAGGGCTGCCCTTTTCTAAATAAGGATAAATGTATAAGAAGAATTCTATTAAATTATTGTTTTAAATTTTCAAATCGTTACTCTTAACATGACACAGCCAAAACCAGGACCCACATTCCTTAAATGGAGGTTCTTTGTGTACCTCTAAAAGACTAAGCCTTCTTTTTAAGATGATCAATTATGCTGTTGGTCACTTCCTCTGTTGTTGCTCTTCCTTTTAAATCTGGAGTCTTAATACCTGATTCTAGTGTATCCTCAACTGCTTCTAGTATTAGTTTTCCAATTTCAGGATAACCCATAAAGTCTAGCATCATTTTCCCTGTCCATATTTGACCGATTGGATTCGCTATGCCCTTTCCAGCTATATCAGGTGCAGATCCATGGACCGGCTCAAACATAGAGGGAAACTTTCGGTCGATATTTAGATTGGCAGCAGGTGCAATACCAATGCTACCCATAATTGCTCCACCAATGTCTGTTAAAATATCTCCGAATAGGTTCGATGCAACAATGACATCATACATTTGTGGTCTTAAAACGAAAAAAGCAGCAAGGGCATCAATATGAGCGCTTTCCGATTTAACCGATGGGTACTCCTTTTGTATCTCTTTAAATACATCATCCCAAAAAGGCATACTATGTGTGATTCCATTTGATTTCGTTGCACTTGTTACAAGTCCGTTTCGGTTACCTGCTAGCTCGAAAGCATAACGCATTGCTCTAGATGTTTCTTTATAGGTGAAGACAGCATTTTGAATGGCAATTTGATCTTCTCCCTGATGTACTCTTCCGCCTACCTCTGAGTATTCTCCTTCAGAGTTTTGGCGAACTACCAGTAAGTCAAAATTATTAGGTTCTTTTAACGGCGATTCAAGGCCCCTAAGTAATTTTGCAGGTCTTACATTTAGCGACTGTTCGAAGCCTCGGCGAATTTTAATGAGCAGACCCCATAAAGAAATATGGTCCGGTACTAATTCTGGCATACCTACTGCTCCAAGAAAAATCTGATCGAAATTCCTAAGTACATTTAGTCCATCTTCTGGCATCATTTCTCCATGCTTTAAATAATACTCACAACTCCACGGAAAGTTTACCCAGTTAAAAGAAATACCTCCGTGTAATTCTGCGGCTGCTTCTAATACCCTAATTGCAGCAGGGACAACCTCATTTCCAATACCATCACCAGGTATAGAAGCAATTTCATATTTATTCATAAAGGTCTCCTTTATTTTGAGATTGGATAGAAAAAGAAAGGGTATCACTACATCCCTTTCTTACTATTATACTTATTTACGTAATCCTTTTTCTGTAGCAATCTTTGTATAATTGTCTGTTTCCTCTTTAACTAATTTACCAAAATCTGCTGCATTAAGGAATGCACCCTCAGCATTGATTGCCGTTAGTTTTTCTTGGAATGCTGGGTCGTTTGATGCCTTTTCTAATGCTGCTTCCCATTTTTGAATAATTTCTGGCTGTGTACCTTTAGGGAATGAAACTCCTGACCACCATTTAGCCTTCATAGCCGGTAAGCCTTGCTCTTCTACCGTTAGAATATCAGGAAAATATGGACTTCTTTCATCTGACACAATACCAATAATTTTTACCTTTCCTGACTTTACCATTGTTGAAACTTCGCTTACACCCTGAATTCCTAAAACTGCATGTCCTCCAGCAACCTTTGGCATTGCATCTGCTGCACCTTTAGTCGTAATCATTCTTGCTTTACTATAATCTCCGCCAACATTATCTAAAAACTCAACAAGTCCAAATGTAGCGATTGCTGTTGGTCCCGAGCTAGTGAATGTAAGCTGATCAGGATTTGCTTTTACCCACTCAGCAAACTCATTTAAATCATTCCACGGAGCATCTGCTTTTACTACAAAAGCCAACGGATCCTCAACTACTTGACCCACATATTCAAAGTCATCAACCGTAAAAGTTAAATCACTCTTTCCACCCATTAATGCAGACGTACTAGACACATTATGAATAAGCACGCTATATCCATCATTTTTCCCTTGTTTTAGAACTGCATCTGTCCCCAGTGCTCCAGAAGCCCCTGGCTTATTTACAACTGTAATACTTTGACCCCACTCTTTGCTCAGATACTCTGCAACTGCTCTAGCGGATAAATCTGTTCCGCCGCCTGCTGCAAACGGTACTGAAATTTCGATAGGTTTCGTAGGATAATCAATTCCTGTAGACTCTCCTTCCGTTTTTGTCCCCGATGCTGGTGCAGTTTGACTTGTCGCACATCCAGCTAATAGAGAAACCGCTACTAACAAACTTGTCGCCATGGTTAATAAGGATTTTTTCTTCATGTTCTCTTCTCCTCTTATAAATAGGTATTTTTACTGCTAATCGAACTACTTAAATCAATTAAGATATGTCTAATTCCTCTCCTACTACTTCTTTAATTCTTGTTTTAGTCCGCCTAGCTAAGCTAATCGATAAAACTAACAAGATTATTGAAACAATTAATATTGAAAGAGAAATGGGCTGCTGAACAAAGATTAGAAAACTACCATTTGACATTGCCATTGATTGAAGGAATGACTGTTCCAAGATTGGTCCTAAAATAAAACACAAGATCAGCGGAACAACAGGCCAACGATATTTATGGAGGAAATATCCTAGAACACCAAATAATAGTGCAATAAATACATCAAACATACTATTTCTAACCGTATAAGCTCCTATGATGCTAAGGATTAATATGATTGGTGCCATGACCCCGTATGGAACTTTCGTTAGTTTAGCCCATAAACCAACTAGTGGAAGATTTAAAACAAGAAGCATAATATTCCCAATAAACATACTGGCAATGATGGTCCACACAAAGCTTCCACTTTGTTCGAATAAAACAGGACCAGGCTGTAACCCATAAATCATTAATCCTGCCAATAGGATGGCTAATGGAGGTGAGCTTGGAATCCCCAAAGCAAGTAGTGGAATAAAGCCAGCAGAGCTAGTTGAATTATTTGCAGCTTCTGGTGCAGCTACCCCTTCAATCACACCTGTCCCAAATTTCTCAGGATGTTTAGAAACCTTCTTTTCAACATCATAAGCTAGGAACGTAGTTACAGCTGTAGAGACTCCAGGTAGAATTCCCAAAATAAATCCTATTGCACTTCCACGAAGTATGGGCTTCGCACTTTTCTTTAAGTCCTTTATTCCTGGATACACACTACCAATTCGATCCGGAGCGATTGCTACTTGTTTTTCTTCTAACCCCTTTAATACCTCAGTGATTGCAAACAATCCTATGATGATACTAATCATTTCTAAGCCACCCGTTAAGGTTTGGCTTCCAAAATCAAATCGTGGACTACCGGATGGGCCCAATCCAATCATGGATAATACATATCCAAATAGTCCCATTATTAATCCTTTTACAATAGAGTTACCAGCTAAATTCACGATTACCGTAAGGGCTAATAACATTAAAGCAAAATATTCTGGTGGACCAAACTTCAAGGCTTGGTCGGCTAGCATTGGAGCAAAAAACACCAAGCCTACGACACCCAGTGTTCCCGCTAGAAAGGAAGCAATTGCTGCAATACCAAGTGCCGGACCAGCCTTTCCCTTCTTTGCTAACGGATAACCATCCAAACAGGTTGGTACTGAAGAAACTTCACCAGGTATATTTAATAAAATAGCTGTTGTTGACCCTCCGTACATGGCACCATAGTAGATTCCTGCTAGCATGATAATTCCAGCGGTAGGGTCTAAAATGGTCGTAAGTGGCAATAAAATGGCTATGGCTGAAGTTGGACCAAGACCAGGTAACATTCCTACTAGAGTACCTATTAAAGCTCCTAGTACTGCCATTAATAGATTAATAGGTGTAAGGGCTTCCATAAATCCATTTAAAAGCATAACTAATGATTCCATTTTCTAAATCCCCCCTAAATCCCTAGTATTCCTTTGGGAAATGGCATTTGGAGCCAGTGAATAAACAATAGATATAGGACTCCCGTTGTAATACTTCCATATAGCGTAGATTTTACTGCACTATAAGATCCAATAATCTTAAACAAAGCAGCTAAGACTAGCATTGTACTAATGAGATAACCTAACGTAGTTATTAGGTACCAATAAGCAAACATAATCATTAATGTGCCTACTAGTCTCCGAGCAATCAAACCTTTTGGTAATTCCACCTTAAAATCTTCTAATCTCCTTAGAAGTAATACTGATCCTAAGATCACCAATACAAGCCCAACTAATCCGGGAAGAGTATGATCACCAACTAGTAGATTCATTCTATTAGGATATTGTCGATATGCCTCAAAAATAGAAACGCCCCCTATTAGAATAGTAATTAGCCCTCCAACTCGATCTGCTTTAAACAAGGTACGAATCATATGTCACCTCCAGGACCTCAATGTTTGTTAACGCTTACAAAACCTTATTAGTTTTATAAAACTTTCCCTTATCTTAAATCTAAGTTTAAAAAGAATAAATATTAAGAAAATTAGTTAATCATTATGTAATTAAAGTAAATGAGCGACCCATTTGGGTCGCTCATTTATATTGCTTTATTAAGTAGTCCTTGGATTCAACATATTGATACCTAGATACTGGTCTTCCAACCGAACCATAGCTTACCTCAGAGGTCAATAATCCTAAACTGGTCAGGAAATATATATACTTCTGCATTGACACTCTTGAAATCCCAACCTTACTAGCTAATTCTTCTGCGGAGAAAGG
The DNA here is from genome assembly GCF_011008845.1 of Bacillus mesophilus. Lineage (GTDB taxonomy): Bacteria > Bacillota > Bacilli > Bacillales > SA4 > Bacillus_BS > Bacillus_BS mesophilus. The sequence goes on from NZ_JAAIWM010000001.1 coordinate 801,610, forward strand.
TGAACCTTCTAATTCAACTATGTTCTCCAAAATCAACTTCAAAGTGTTTTTTGTTAATCCTTTCGGTAAATCGGTTATTTGATCATTTGTTGCTGATGAATCTTTGTTGAAAATATATTTATCAAGCTCCTCTTGGCTAATACTCTCTTGCTTTTCCATAAATCTCACTTCTTCTCGATAGGAAGTAAGAGCTGATTGAAACCTCTCATATTCAAAAGGCTTGATTAAATAATCAACTGCCCCATACCGTAAAGCTGTTTTGACACTTCGCATGTCACTCGCGGCACTAATGACAATGACATCAATCCCTTTTCCAAGTTTGATAATCTTTTTTAATAATTCCAATCCGTTCTCACGTGGCATATATATGTCAAGGAGAATGAGGTCAACTTGCTCTCTATTGATAATTTCCATAGCATTTTTAACGGTAGAAGCTGTATCGATTAAACTGAAACCTTCAATTTTTTGTAGATACCGCTTATTAAATTCTGCCACCATTGGGTCATCTTCAACAATTAATACTTTAATCATCATCTAGATCCTTCCCTTCATAGGGTAAACTGATTGTAAAGGTTGTCCCTTTATTAAGTTCTGAATCGACTATCAAACTACCTTTTAATCGCTCAACACTTCGCCTCACTAAAAATAACCCAGTACCGCGATCATTCCCTTTAGTCGAAAACCCGTTCATAAAGATTGTTTCAAGATGATTTGTAGGAATTCCTATACCTGTGTCACGAACGATGATTGTTAGTACGTCTTCGTTATCTTCATATTGAAACTCTATATTTAATATTTTTTCATTAGAGTCTTGTACAGCATGTATAGAGTTATCTATTAAGTTGCCAATTATAGTAATCAGTTCATGGGTTAAACGTGAATCCTTAGGTTCAGGGACAATACAATCACCTGATAAATGCAGCTCAGCATCCATTTCACGGGCAAAGCTTAATTTTCCTAGCAAGAATCCCGCAAGTGCTGGATCTTGAACAAGCTTCACAATAAAGCCAATTTCCTCTTGATGACTTTTGGTAATGTGACTAACATAACCGGTTAATTCATCATAAAACCCCATGTTCACCATTCCTAAAATAACATGTAATTTATTCATGAATTCGTGTGTTTGAGCCCTGAGTGCTTCTACATACATCTGAACCCCTGTCAGTTGTTCAGCTAGTTTTTTAACTTCAGTTTTGTCTCGGAAGGTGGATATCGCTCCCACAACTTTATTATTTAGGATCACTGGAGTGCGATTTACTAGCCATGTACTTCCACTAATATTCTGCTCTTGATCAAACTCTGCATTACCTGTTTTTAACACCATCCGTAATCGTGAGCCTGGTAATAATTCCTCGGCATCTTTTCCAATAGGTTCCTCATCAATTCCAGCCTGCTGAAACAACCGTATAGCTTCAGGATTAACTACTGTAATACGGTTGTATTGATCAACCGCCAAAAAGCCTTCCCTTGTAGATTGCAGCATGGCATTACGTTCTTCTAATAATTGAGAGATTTCAAGAGGTTCTAAACCAAATAGAATCCTTTTAATCCTTCTTGCTAAAATCAAGGCACCCATTAACCCGACTAATCCCCCAACACCAATTCCTGTGAATATTATCATTCTATTATAAGAAATCTCTTGATTAACATTTGCTAATAATATACCTACTGCCACAGCTCCAATCTGACTTCCATCTGTTCCATAAATCGGAGAAAAGGCCCGTAGAGAAACCCCTAATGTTCCTTTAGCCGTAGATACATACTCCTTACCTTTAAACACATTTAACTCATCCCCACCAACAAACAGCTTTCCTACTTTTGTTTGATCAGGATGAGATTTCCTGATTCTATTCATATCCATTACAACAATGAAATCAACATCCGTTGCCTTCGTTATTTTGTTTGTAAAAGTTTGAATTTCATTATGGTCTCTTTTACCTTCTAGAGCTTCAATCACTAATGCCGAATTAGACATCATTCTTCCCACGTAGCTTATTTTATCTATTTTGTTCAATTCTATATTACTAGCTATTCTCTTACTAATTAAAAAGTCAGTTACAAAAAAGGAAAGCACAAACACTCCCAAAATAAGCATAACAATTCTTGTCTGCAAACTAAAAAACGATTTTTTAAACCGCACTGTCATCCCTCTTTAATTCAACTTACAACTTTCCCACAATATATATTTTTTTCAAATTCCTTACAAAGAAACGGAAGCATTCTACTTATTAATACCTGGATGACTAAATAAACGTATAAATGTTAGCGCTTTCGTGTACATGAATCTTATCACGAATATTCAGAACTTAAAAGATATATTAAGAGGAGGTTAGTAATGTTTATATAACAATTTTTAAGAAATGTTTAATAAAAAAGAAGGGCTCCTTTTAGAGAACCCTTCTTTCATTTCTTTCTACTTAACAACAAGAACAAAATAATCAAACTAAAGGCGGTCAACGCTAAGAATGGTATGGTTATGAACCCAAGCCAGTTGATATACTCACCTGTACATGGTACACCATTTTTACATGGTTTGATTTCAGCAAAACCAGGCACCTTTTGAACGAGGTAATGGTAAAGCGCGACGAACCATCCTATGATAGATAGTGGTAATGCGTATTTTATGACAGATTTGTCATTTTGGAATGTACCAATCGCGAGAATTAATGCTTGGGGATACATTAGAATACGTTGATACCAACAAAGCTCACAAGGAATATAACCTTTTATTTCACTGAAGTAGAGACTACCAAGAGTTGCCACAGTTGAGACAAACCAAGCTAGATAAAGGAAAAGTTGACTTTTACTCTCGCCACTCTGAATTCTCATCTTTTTATTGACCCTCTAACTCTTCTTCAATTAGGCTCTTAATTTTTTCATAATCGAATGGATCTTCTAGCTGAACATCATTTACCATAATAGTTGGAGTTAAACTCACCTTAAATTCCTCAACAAGCTTACTATCTTTATTTAACTCTTCAATTTCGGTAAGTTTCTCTAATTCTGATTTGAATTGATCTAAATCAATAGCTGGAATAGAGCCCGCGATTTCCACAACCTTTTCTTTCGTTAACCAAAGTGAATCATGATTAGCGCTGCTCGGCTGTGCTTCATACAGCTTTTTATGGAATTCCCAATAAGCATCAGGGTTTTGCTGTAGAACCGTTTCTGCAGCAAGGGAACCTAATTGTGACTCTTTTCCATGAAATAGAACGTTAACATAAACAAATTTAACTTTTCCCGTATCTACATACTCACTTACTAGATCGTGGAAAACTGTGTCTCCCCATGCTTTACATGCAGGGCATTTGAAGTCTCCAAATTCTACAACCGTAACAGGAGCATTTTCATCCCCAAGAATAGGTTGTCCCTCAATTGAAGGTTGTTGATCGAACTGTATTTCATTAGAAGTGTCTTCTTTCATATTTGAAACAACTACTAGAACAGCTATTAATATAAAACTAAATAATGTTATGACTAAAGCCATTGCAATGGGTGGTAGCTTTGCTTTCTGTCTCTTTGCCATATCTCTTCACTACTCCAAATCTGTTTTTTATTTAATTATAATAGATTATTTCCTTGCCTACCTTTTTAAAAATGACAATTTAATTAAGAAAGTATTTACCACTTTTGCCATTAGAATTTATAAAATATCATTTAAATAGGATTGTATGGTAGTAGGTAATAGTTGATAGCCTAAACCTTCATATTTTAGATCGAGTAGACCTGCGATGATAAGAATTGTAAAAATGATTACCAGAGTAACTCTTTTATTTTTTTTCATAATCTCCTTCAAATATATTCCCTCCACTGTTGTCTATATCTTCTATTAAATGCATGATACCACAAAAACAATATTAATTGCTTCTTGGGAAAAGCTGTACATGACCAGTTTATAACGAAAAAAGCGACTGCACAGAAAGAGCAATCGCCAGTTTAACAATTCTATCACTACTAGTAGTAGCTTTATATCTTTAAAATACGTAAAGCAATAAAAAATGTAGCATTATTAAATTCCACTAACTATAAGGTCTGCTCTATTATGAGGTTGATCCTCTTTAACATAGATGTCTTCAGAAATCATCCAATTATTTTCCCACGTCTCTCGAGCTTGCTCGCCATCTCTTTCAATACCTCTTGCAAGCCTAGTTTCTCGTGGACATTCAACCCAAATTGTAAAATCATATAGATCTGCTAGTTCCTTACGAGTAGAATAAACCCCTTCTATTACGACGATTCCACCGACAGGAACACTCTGCCATTCTGCTAACTCATCCTTTTCCCAATCATATCGTTGATAACGTCCCTCTTTGTTTTGCCTGATCGGTTCAATAACTTGATGTAACAGGCGTTTCCAATCAAAATCCGCACCAATCGGTTTTTGTGTTGGATGTTTTTTTATAAGTTGAGAGGAAGGTAAGAAGAAATCATCCTTATGTACAATCGTTACATTAGAACATTGATCCTTTAATTTCCTTGTTAATGTACTTTTCCCAGAGCCTCCACACCCATCAATTCCAATCAATAGGGTTGATTGGTTGGAAGCAATAGAATCTATTTCTCTAATCAATTGTTCAAATGTACCGATTTTACCTTTATTGTTAAAACCCATTCTATCACCACTCTTAAATTTCTATATTTTCTTCATCTATAAAAATCTGCTTAAAAAAATATTTACTGTCTCTTTATTGATATACTCAATACCTAAGAGCACCAATCCTGACAGGATTAGTGCTTTTTGAAATTGTGCATATAAAAAGAGGAGAGTCCCTGTTTTTTCATAAAATATTATTCAATAATTCCCCGGTTTATAAAATATCTAGCCAGATCTTCACTGCAGTTGCTGCAATTAGTACCGCTAATATAATTTGTAGAATCTTCGTATTCATCTTCTTCCCGGCCATTGCCCCTAATGGAGCAGCAATCAGGCTGGCAATAATCATAATAAAGGCTGGAAAATATTCAATTTGTCCTGTTGTGATCTTCCCCACTGTTGCACCAATAGATGAAATAAATGTGATTGCTAGTGATGAAGCGATTGTCATTCGTGTTGGTATTTTTAATACGACCAACATGATTGGTACTAATAGGAACGCACCTGCTGCTCCAACAATCCCAGCTCCAGTTCCTACAATTAATGCTAAAATGGCAGCTAACCATTTATTAAATTTCACTTGGTCCAAAGGAATATCGTCAATCCCCTTTTTAGGAATAAACATCATAACAGCTGCAATTAATGCTAATATACCATAGATTAGATTAATACCGCCCTCTGTCATGAACTTCGACCCGTAACCTCCAATAAAACTTCCAATGAGTATACTAACACCCATATATCCAATTAACGTTTTATTTAAGTATCCACCTTTTCGGTATGCCCAGACACCACCGATTGTGGCAAAGAACACTTGAATCGCACTAATTCCGGATACTTCATGTGCAGTGAACGCTGCCAGACCAAATAATGGTGGGATATATAATAGCATTGGATATTTTATAATTGATCCACCAATACCAAGCATTCCAGAAATATATGATCCAATAAATCCAATGAGGAAAATAGTAATAATAAATCCTAACTCCATTGTCGTACCTCCTTTTAAAATAGTTTGTTTTTGTACAGTTTGTTGTTTCTGTAAAAATCCCAAGAACCGGATTTTCACCTTAGTTTTAAGGATTCTACTATACATGTAGAGAGTTGCTCTTTTCTCATTAATTCTTAACTCAGTAAATAAACGAGGGAAACATAAAAATGAAGTTATAAAAAGCAACAAAGTTTTAGAAAAGAGCCTTTGAAAAAGGGAACCTTACATAAGGCTCCCTTTATTTTTTACGCTTTTTTAATCCAGAACTTTAAAACATCATTATCTTCTTCGTGCTTTAGAAATTCATGACCACCTGATTTTGCCCAAGCCGTTAGGTCGTTTTTTGCTCCTTTATCTGTTGCATGGATTTCTAGGATTTGACCAGATTCTAATTCGTTCATTGCTTTCTTAGTTTTGACGATTGGCATTGGGCACGCTAATCCTTTTGCATCTAATACTTTTGTTGCTTCCATTTTTATGACCTCCGATATATTTATTAGTTCCTCTGTTAAACTTTGTTGCTGATTTTCGTTACAGGACACTCGCTTTCCGCGGGGCGTGCGGTGAGCCTCCTCGGCGTGCGCCTGTGGGGTCTCACCAAGGAAAAAGCGATTTCCTTTTTCCCTATGTCACGCTACTCCCGCAGGAGTCTCGCGTCCTTCCACTTCAATCACCATACAAAAATCACCATATTTTTTATTAACCTTTTAAAAAAATCTCATCTATTTCAACACTGATTAGACAAGGAAGTTTATTTTCACTACCCGAGAAAAAAACTATCTTACCGCACAGCGGTTTGGTCCGATTTCCATTTCACGTTGTTCTTCTTCATTAGGGGCAATTTTCCCCATGTTAGTTTTACGAATTTCTTGGTATGCATTGGGTTGTGGCGGTAAGTTTTCTGTTACTAGTTTTCTGAACTCATTTTCGTCTTCAATGTTTAGACCGTGGTTGTTCGTAAACAGAGTTCCTAATTTTTCTGCTACACTTCCATCGTCGTTTAATTCATCAATGATCATGAAGTGAGCTGGTAGAACAACTAGTTCTTCTGATAGTTCTCTGTAACGTGAGTATAAGCTTTCTCTTAAATCAGCTACCCAATCTTCAGCCATCCCAGCAAGGTCTGGTCTACCAATTGAATCGATGAATAAGATATCTCCTGAAAGAAGGAACTTTTCATCCACTACAAATGATGTAGATCCAATTGTGTGTCCTGGAGAGTAGAGCGCATGAATATCAATTGCTGTATTTCCGATAGTTACAACATTTCCACCTTCTAGAGCGTTGTATTCGAACGTTACTTCTTCCGCATCCTTTGGTGGTAACCAGTATGCTGCGCCTGTCTTTTCAGCAATGACTCTTCCACCTGAAATATGGTCTGCGTGTAAGTGAGTATCGAACACATGAGTGATTTTTGCTCCAATCCCGTCAGCAAAGTTCAGGTACACATCCGTCATACGAGTTGAATCAATGATGGCTGCTTCCCCGTTTGAAACGACCATGTAAGATAGACAGCCTTTACCGATTCGAACGAACTGATAGATCTCGCCACCATCTTTTAAATCTCCAACCTTCACAGGTTCTAAATGTTCACTCCAAGTCTTCATACCGCCTTCTAAATAAGAAGCTTGTAAACCTTGTTCTACTAGCATTTCAGCCACCATTAAAGATGAACCTTCTTTTGCACAAACGACTAGGATTTCTTTGTCAGTCGGAATTTTGTCTAAAATTTCTTCCACACCATCTAACAGCTCAAAGTAAGGAATATTATAGTGGTTAAAATTTTCTCCTTCGATTTTCCAATCTTGATAGTCAGTTTCGTTACGAACGTCTAGGATAAATAATTCCTCTTTGTTGATTACCTTTCTTGCTACTTCTTTTGCAGTCATCATTTTCACAGTCATCCCACTTACCCCCTACGGTATATTTTAAGTTAAAAAAATTTGTTTTTTCTTTTTTCCTATATAATACTAGTGGTTTTACCAGACCAAGCACTCATACCAGGTACGACATTGACAACATGGTTAAATCCTTTTTCTGCTAACTTTTGTGCGGCAAAGTCACTTCTATTTCCAGTGCGGCATACAACGAAAATCTGCTCTTCTTTATTTAGTCCATCTAGACGGTCATCTAACTCTCCTAATGGAATCGAGATCGCATTAGGGATATGATTAAACGCATATTCTGCTGCTTCTCTTACATCCAGAATTACGATGTTTTCATTTGCTTCTAGTTTCTTTTCTAGTTCTTCATTACTTGCAACATGTGGGTGCTTTCTTTCAATCGTTTCATCATTTGATGACTTTCTTAAGTAATGCTTCAGCACATCTCCTTCTTCAATCGTACCTAAATATTGGTGTCCTGAACTTTTAGCCCATGCTTGAAGGTCAGCCTTTGATCCTTTGTCTGTTGCTTGAACTTCTAACACTTGCCCTGCTTGTAAATCATTGATTGCCTTTCTTGTCTTTACAATCGGCATTGGACACGCTAGCCCTTTTGCATCTAATAATAAATCTGTTTTAAGTTGTTCCATTTATTTAACCTCCATTTTACCCTTATGGGTATATTATAATCTAAAAAAATTATTCAACTTTCCCTTCCCACGCTAACATACCACCTGTCATGTTAATGACATTATAGCCATAGGTTTCAAGAAATTGAGTAGCTCGACCACTTCTAGCACCAGAACGACAAACCATAATATATTCTTTTGATTGATCCAGCACATTCATGCGGAACTCTAATAACACTAGCGGAATATGAAGAGCTCCAGGAATCTTACCATTCGCTACTTCGTCTACTTCTCTTACATCAATGATGTTGAGTGCTTTTTCTTCTATTAAAAAGTTTTCAACTTCTTTAGCTGTATACTGTTTCATCCAAGCCCCTCCTAGCTCTATGGTCTCCAGGCGCTCATACCGCCTTTTACATTAGTTACATTTGTAAATCCTAGTTTTTTCAATACCTTACTTGCTTTTTGGCTTCTCATGCCGCTTTGGCAGATTACGACTACTTCTTTATCTTTAGATAATTCTTTTGTCGCTTCCCCAGCTAGTTGATGTAATGGTAGATTTTTAAATCCTTTTATATGAGTGCCTTTATACTCCATTTGTGTACGCACATCGATAAATTGCTTATTTTTGTCCTTGATCTCATTCTTTAGATCAACTGTCGTGATGTGCCTCACACCTTTAGCTGGCAACATTCGATTGATAATGAAAAATACAACAAGTCCCATTAATAGATAATTGATATATTCTAACATGCGAGACCTCCATTTTTAGGGGAAATTCCCCTAATTTTATTGTTAAATGAATAAGTTTACGTTACCGTCTTCTGCATCTGCTAGATACGCAGCTACACCAGCATACTCAATATTGTCTAATAGTTCTTCTTTCGATAGTCCTAATAAATCCATTGTCATGGTACAAGCGACAAGCTTTACATCTTGTTCTTGAGCCATATCGATTAAATCAGATAATGGCATAGCATTATGCTTTTTCATTACATCTTTAATCATTTTGGGACCAAAGCCTGCAAAGTTCATTTTAGACAATCCCATCTTTTCGGCACCGCGTGGCATCATTTTGCCAAACATCTTTTCCATGAAACCTTTTTTCACTTCAATATCTTCATCTTTACGTAAGGCATTTAATCCCCAGAATGTGTGAAAAATAGTTACTTCGTGATCATAAGCAGCAGCCCCGTTTGCAATAATATAAGCAGCCATTGCCTTGTCATAATCACCACTGAATAATACAATCGTTGTCTTTTTCTTTTCTGTCATGTTTGGGTTCCTCCATTTATCTTATTACCCTATAGGGTATAATTTTTTACAAAAAAATATTATATTATCTAGGTTGGGTTTTCGTTTTAATTACCTCTACCCCTAAGGGTATATTACATTATCATAAAAAAGGTGTCAACCCTTTTTTATTATCTACTTTTCACTAACAGATTTACGGCTTCCTTAATCATATCATTCGCACTTTGACCTTTACTTTCGGCCTCTAGTACACATTCAACGAGATTTGTACTTACTACCACCCCAACAGTTCGATCTACTGCAGAACGGACGGCTGACAATTGTGTAATTACCTCTTTACAATCCTTTCCTTCTTCCATCATTCTAAGAATCCCTCGAAGTTGACCTTCCATTCTTTTAACTCTATTTTTCATTTGTTCATTGTACTCCATCTTTCGTCCTCCTTACTAAATGATTTACCTATAATAATAAAAGCGACTCTTTTACTTGAAGATTCGCTATAACTGGAACACTCCATTGGAATATGCTCCTTTTTATTATGAAAAATAATAATGGAACTACTATACCTAATAGTAGAAATATCATGTGCCACCTCAATGAAAATTGATTACACAGCTAATATTATACCCCTATAGGTATAAAGTCAAGGGGTTCACTTAGAGGTAAATGATGTAATAAATTTTTTTGTTTTTTTGGGAACATTAATCGGGGAACTTAGAATAGGATATCCATCCATATTTTTATGGAAGTAGCCAGAATCAATGCAGCTAATATCCATTGAAGAAATTTCGTATTGACCTTCTTTCCGACCGTAACTCCGAGTGGTGAAGCAATTAAACTGGCAATGACCATTATCAGTGCAGGAAAGTATTCTACCTGGCCGGTGGTAATTTTACCGATTGTAGCACCGATGGAAGAAATAAATGTTATCGCCAATGAAGAAGCAATGGTCATTCTTGTTGGGATTTTAAGTACGACTAACATAATGGGTACTAATATAAAAGCACCTGCAGCACCAACAATCCCCGCACCTATTCCTACTATTAAGGCCAGGGTAGCAGCAAGCCACTTGTTGAATTTGACTTGATCCAAAGGGATATCGTCAACTCCCTTTTTTGGTAACAGCATTAATACAACTGCAATTAAAGCTAAGATTCCATAAACTAAGTTGATTCCACCCTCTGTCATTAACCTAGACCCGTATCCTCCAATAAAACTACCAATGAGGATGGATCCTCCCATATACATGATTAACGTTTTATTGAGGTATCCACCTTTTCTGTATGCCCAAACTCCCCCAATGGTTGCAAAAAACACTTGGACCGCACTAATACCTGAAACTTCATGGGCACTAAATGCAGCTAATCCAAATAAAGGCGGTATATATAACAGCATTGGATATTTAATAATGGAACCACCAATTCCAACCATTCCTGAAATGAATGAACCAATAAACCCAATTAAAAATATGACAACTATGAATACAAGTTCCATTTTGTCCTCCTATAGGTGGGAGATAGCAGGTACGCTACCTCCCGTGATGGTTATTATCCTTTTTTAATCCAAAATTTAAAAACTCCATCTTCTTCTTGGTCTTTAATCAACTCATGTCCACCTGATTGAGCCCATGCTGTTAAATCATTTTTAGCTCCTTTATCCGTAGCATGAATTTCTAATATATCACCTGAACCTAATGCATCTATTTCCTTTTTGGTTTTAACAATTGGCATTGGGCAAGCCAATCCTTTTGCATCTAATACTTTTACTGCTTCCATTTAGTTTTCCTCCTATCTTACTGCACAGCGATTTGGACCGATTTCCATCTCTCTTTGCTGCTCTTCTTCTGGAGAGATTTTCCCCATGTTGGTCTCCCGAATTTCGTTATAAGAGTTGGGTTGGGGAGGTAGATTTTCAGTTACCGTTTTTCTAAATCGACTCTCATCCGTTATATTGAGACCATGATTTTCTTGATACAGCGTGCCTAGTTTTTCCGATATACTTCCATCCTCATTCATTTCGTTAATTCCCATATAATGGGCTGGTAAGACAATGAGGTCATCTGTTAGTTCTTTGTAGCGTTGATAGAGGGTGTTCCTTAAATCACCTACCCAATCCTCCGCTTTACCAGCTAAGTCTGGACGACCAATTGAATCGATAAATAGAATATCTCCCGTTAATAAATACTGATCATCAACAATAAATGATGTGCTGCCAATGGTATGTCCAGGAGAGTAAACTGCTTTAATGGTTGTATGACCAATGTTGTACTCATCCCCATCATTGATCTGTGAATAGTCGAAATTTACTTCCTCAGCATCCTTTGGTGGTAAATAATATGTTGCACCATATTTTTCGGCAATCGCTCGACCACCTGATATGTGGTCGGCATGTAAATGGGTATCTAGTACATGGGTTAGCGTTATATCATGGTCCTTGATCAACTCTTCATAAGGAGATAACATCCGGTTTGTATCGATTAGTGCTCCTTTACCGTCAGATTCAATGAAGTAGGAAAGGCATCCTTTACCAATGCGAACAAATTGATAGATCGAACCACCTTTTTGTAGTTCCCCTATTTTTATAGGCTCCAGATACTCACTCCATGCTTTCATACCACCTTCTACCGAGTAAACATCTGTAAAACCCTCTTCGATAATTTGTTCGGCTACAAATTCAGATGCACCACCTTTGGCACAAATAACATAAATCTCTTTGCTCTTCGGTAATTTATGAAGGATAGAGTCGACTCCTTCTAGTAATTCAACGTAGGGACTATTAATGACTTCTATGTTTCGCCCCTCAATCTTCCAGTCGTCAAAATCACCTGTGTTACGGGTATCTAATATAAATAGGTCCTCGTGATTGATTACCTTTTTAGCTAATTCCTTAACAGAGATTCTTTTGAGTGCAGTTGCAGTCGCCATGCTATACCTCCCTCTTTACGTTTCTAAAAGTTCCATGATGGTTTCAGGATCATAACCTAATACCCATTGGCCGTTGATCTCCATTTGTGGAACACCCATTTGTCCAGTTGTCTTAACCAGTTTTTCACCTGCATCTGGGTCTTCTTGAACATTCACTTCTCTAAACTCTATCTTCTGATCGTTGAGGAAGTTTTTTACCATCACACAATACGGACAAGTATTAGTCGTATAGACCGTAACAGCTTGAGTCATTGAACAAGTACCTCCTTAGAATGTCAGGGTGACGTCAGCATCCTTTGCATAAGTTAAAAATGTTACGGCTCCACCAACATCGATGCCTTCTACAAACTGTTCCTTCTCTAAGCTCATAACATCCATCGTCATTTGACAGGCAATCATCTTCACTCCCATTTCAGTGGCCATTGAGACAAGCTCATCTACAGGGGGGACATTTGCTTTCTTGAATCCCTCTTGGAAGTGCTCTTTTCCAGCAGGCAATGGTAAGTTTTTATGTCCCTCTTTGTGAATCAAGCTTAATCCTTCAAAAGTAAAAAAGATTTGTACTTCCGCATCTGTTGCAGCCGCTGCTGTAGCTATATTGAATACCTTGTATGCATCAAACATTCCGCCGTTTGCTGCGATAATGGCAACCTTCATTGTTTAGTTCCTCCTTGTTAATGGCTTTTGTTAGTAGGACCTGTCCATTCTGTCATGCCTGGCACCACATTTTTTACGTTTTGCAACCCTTTTTCGGTTAACTTCTGTGCAGCAAAGTCACTACGATTTCCAGTTCTACAGATCACATGAAGATTCTCTGCATTCTTGATTTCTTCAAATCGTTCCTCTAGTTCACCTAATGGTATATTGATTGATCCTGGTATATGACCAAATGCATATTCTGCAGGTTCACGTACATCTAATACTGTAACCTTTTCATTGCCTGAGATTTTCTCAAGCAAGTTATCCAAACTAGCAACATCAGAATGGCTACCTTCATGTTTCTCTTCCTCAGCACTCGCTTTGCGTAGGTAGTGTTTTAACGTATCTTCCTCTTCAATAGTTCCTAAGTATTGATTACCTGTGCTACTTGCCCATGCTTTTAAATCCGCAGTTGAGCCCTTATCAGTAGCTTGAATTTCTATGACTTGCCCTGGTTCTAGGTTCGTCATTTCTTTTTTCGTTTTCACTATTGGCATTGGACATGCTAAACCTTTTGCGTCAAGAACCCTATTTACTGTAACTTCCACTTTAGGTTTCCCTCCTTTTAACTACGACTTTTCAACCTCATCCTTCCAATCGGTCAACCCACCGGTCATATTTATCACACGAAAGCCTCTATCTTGTAATAATTCTGTGGCTTTTCCGCTTCGATTTCCGGAACAACAAACCATGATATGTTCCTTGTCTTGATTGATTTCGTGAAGCCGTTCTTCTAATTGATCTAGTCAATATGATTAGCGTCATGGATTTTCCCTTGAGCTACCTCTTCATCCTTTCGGACATCAATTATGCTCAATGGTTTCCCTTGCTTCAGTTGTTTGGAGACCACTTCTGGTAAACTTCATGAATCTTAGATCTTGTAATCATTTTTTTCCTCTTTGAGAATTAAGCATTACAAGTCCAGTTTATTTTTACATTAGGAACGCTTGACTATCCTTCAAACATCTCCCCAAATAGTGGTGCTTATGTTTAATACTAAAACACCAATTTTTAATATGTGTTTTCTTGCTTCTAAGAAAAAAGACCACGGAAGTATTTCTTCCGCAGTCTCTCTGTTTTCTTACATACTTTTATTTATCACTTGTACTAAACGATCTTCAATATCTTTTGCTATGTTTTGTATTTCCTCATTATCAACTAACTGAATAAGAGCCGTAGGCTTTGGCATACCAATTTTTGTTGTTTCACCATCCTTGTAAACGACTATTTTACAAGGAAGAAAATATCCTACTAATAAGTTTTCATTTAATACCCGTTGTGCCTCGTGGGGGTTGCAAACTTCAAGGACTATATAATCATGATTGAACTCAAGACCTTTTTCTTGTAGCTTGTTTTTAATATCAAACTGCCAGAGGACACCAAATTGCTCATCCTTTAAATTGGCCTCAAGGCTTTGAATAGCCACATTAATACTTTTGTCAGATTGAACTGTGTAATCAAACATACTATCACTCCTTATCGTTAAATTAGGGAATATTATTCCCATTAGATGTTTTAGGAAATATGTACGGAAAGTATAATACATATACCCGTATACCTATATAATTATAATTTAATTTACCCCTGTTTTACAAACTTAAAACAAAGTAAATTTCACAACATAGAAACGATTATTAAAAAACCGAATATAGAGAATAGTCCAAGCAACTGTCAATAAGAAAAAAGAAAGAAGGCAGGTCTCCCTGTCTTCTACGCATACATCTTACGCTCTTCTTCCTTCTTAAAGAAACTCTTCATGGCATGGAATACATCGGCTTTTTGCTTGAGGATATAGTGACGGAATTTTTCGTTTTGAATGTTTTTATATGCGGACATTAGGGTTGAGTGGCGGTTGTATTGGTTGACTTCTCCATACCCAAACATATTGGATACCTTCATTAGCTCATCTACTAGCTTTACGCAGCGAACATTATCTGAAGTTAAGTTATCTCCATCTGAGAAATGAAATGGATAAATATTATAGCGTGACGGGGAATATTTTGTATCAATAAGCTCTAGAGCTTTCTTATATACGGATGAACAAATCGTTCCTCCACTTTCACCTTTCGAGAAAAAGTCTTCTTCTGGCACGACCCTTGCCTCTGTATGGTGAGCAATAAATTCAATTTCTACTGATTCATATTTTGTTCGTAAGAATCGGGTCATCCAGAAGAAAAAGCTTCGCGCCATATATTTCTCCCAAATTCCCATCGATCCACTGGTATCCATCATCGCAAGGACGACGGCTTTTGAATCAGGCTTTACAATCTCATTCCAGGTTTTAAACTTTAAATCTTCAGGATAGATTGGATGAAACTTTGCCTCTCCTTGAAGGGCATTTCGTTTAAACGCACTTAGCATCGTTTTCTTCTTATCTACATTACCCATTAGACCTGTTTTTCTAATATCGTTAAATTCAATTTGTTCAATGGTATTTTCATCTTGTTCTTTACGTTGTAGATTTGGTAATGCCAGCTGGTTGAAGAACTCCTTTTCTAGCTCCATTAACGACACTTCAGCTTCGTAATAATCTTCGCCTGCCTGATCGCCCGCTCCCTCGCCTTTTCCTGGCCCTTGCTGCGGCTTTCCCGATCCATCTCTAGCGACTACATCTCCCACTTCACTGTCACCATTTCCTTGACCTACATGCTTATTTTTATCATAGTTATAGCGAATCTTATACTCATCTAGTGAACGAATCGGAATTTTGATAACATCCTTACCGTTAGACATAATGATACTTTCCTCAGTCACTAAATCGGGTAAATTGCTTTTGATCGCCTCTTGTACTTTTTCCTTATGTCGTTGTTGATCGTCATGTCCTTTTCGATGGAGGGACCAATCTTCTTTTGAAATCAAAAAGCTATCACTACCACTTTCATTCATCATACTTCCCCTCCTAATTTTTTTGGAATTTTTATCACCATCATCATTTTTTGTGCATACACTATCTTGACGGATTTTTTTGATAACATATTCTCGTTGATGAAAGGTTGATTACTCTATCCTATGCAAGTGGACTTAATAATTGACAAATTATTTTGATAATTAGGCCATTTACCTCCAAAAATAGACAAGTTATGTGACATGTTAGCGCCTTTGAATTCAAGGGAAACTGAGCATGGACAAGCTTTAAAATTCTTTACCCTACTAAATTATTTAGAGCGTTCTTGCTCATTGAATTGCTTCGGATCTGGAATCTTATTTTCTTTCTTGACTTCATCATTCGTAGACATTTGCTCCATAATTTTAGAATGCTTCTCAAGTTCCTCTTCGGTATTTACCATCGAACTGTTTTTCGGCTTCTCTCTTACGTTTTTTTGTGTTGATTTCATTTTTATATCACCTCTAGTTATTACATACCCGGTTTTAGAGGTGATGAAACGAGTTTGGGAACTAATTTAACGTGTAAAGTCATAATTTGTGCATATCTAGAGAAATTCCGTGCATATATTTTATATTTGGTGCATATATCTCAAATTTCCGTGCATAAAATTGAAATTCCGGTGCATTTATTTAAATTCCCGTGCATAAATCCAATTTTCGTGGCTAGCAGTGTCCTACCTTGTGCTCAAATTCCATGATTTCTACCAATTTAGTACAAAAGAGGAGTGGTACCAGGTACCCTCCTCTTTCCATTCTATCGATTTAACAGACTTCCAACGTAGCGAAGCAGATCGTTTGCAGAAGTAGAGTTATAACCATGCTCCTCAATAAGGCGCGCAACTACTTCGTTTACCTTTTTCAGCTGTACTTCATCTGGAGTCTTAGAAGACGTAGTGATTTTTACAACATCCTTTAAGTCTGCAAATAGCTTCTTTTGAATCGCTTCACGTAAGCGTTCATGTGAATTATAGTCAAAGCGCTGACCTTTTCTCGCATAAGCTGAAATTCTAATCAAAATCTCTTCACGAAACGCTCGTTTAGCATTTTCAGATATGCCAATTTGCTCTTCAATGGAACGCATAAGCTTCTCGTCCGGATTCATCTCTTCTCCAGTTAGAGGATCTCTCATCTTATTCTTATTGCAAAATGCCTCAACATTGTCTAGGTAATTATTCATCAGAGTTTTCGCTGATTCTTCATAAGAATAGACAAATGCCTTTTGAACTTCCTTCTTCGCAATTTCATCATATTCTCTTCGGGCGATAGAGATATAGTTCATGAAGCGTTCGCGGTCCTCATTTGAAATGGAGGCATGTTGATCTAAGCCATCCTTCAGTGAGCGTAAAACGTCTAGTGCATTAATTGATGGGTTTTCCTTACGAATGATGGCAGATGAAATACGGTTGATTACATAACGTGGATCAATTCCAGTCATTCCTTCATCCGTGAATTCCTTTTTCATTTCCTCTACATCCACTTGGTTAAAGCCTTCAACTGCTTCACCGTCATACAGTCTCATTTTCTTGATCAAATCAATATCGCCCTTTTTTGGCTCCTTTAATCTTGTAAGAATCGTGAACATGGCTGCGACTCTTAACGTATGTGGAGCGATATGAACATTATATACATCACTTTCTTTAATCATCTTTTGATAGATTCTTTCTTCCTCAGACACCTTTAGGTTATAAGGAACTGGCATCACGATGATACGAGAGTGAAGAGCTTCATTCTTTTTATTTGAAATAAACGAGCGGTATTCCGCTTCATTTGTATGTGCAACGATAAGTTCATCCGCTGAAATTAAGGCAAAGCGCCCTGCCTTAAAATTCCCCTCTTGAGTCAGTGATAATAAATGCCATAGGAATTTCTCATCACATTTCAGCATTTCCTGAAACTCCATCATTCCTCGGTTCGCCTTATTTAACTCACCATCAAAGCGATAAGCACGCGGGTCTGACTCTGAACCGTATTCGGCAATCGTAGAGAAATCAATGCTTCCTGTTAAGTCTGCAATATCCTGCGATTTTGGATCAGACGGGCTGAATGTACCAATTCCCACTCGGCGGTCTTCTGATAGAACAATTCGTTCGACAATCACATCTTCAATACGTCCACCATATTCCTTCTCTAATCTCATTAGATTTAGAGGGGATAAGTTACCTTCTATTCTAATACCGTATTCTTGGAAGAACTCTTCTCTTAGATGATTTGGTATTAAGTGCAATGGATCTTCATGCATCGGGCATCCCTTAATTGAATAGATGGATCCTCTCTCTGTTCTTGAATATTGTTCTAATCCTCGCTTCAACATGGCGACTAGAGTAGATTTACCTCCACTAACTGGTCCCATTAAAAGCAAGATTCTTTTTCTGACATCTAATCGTTTGGCGGCAGGATGAAAATACTCTTCTACTAGACGTTCTAATGACTCCTCTAATCCATACATTTGCTGACTGAAGAAATTATATCTCTTTTTTCCATCAACCTCATCAATTCCAGCATCCTTAATCATGTTATACACTCTAGAATGCGCTGACTGCGCAACATGCGGACGTTCTTTAATCAACTCTAAATACTCAGCGAAGGTACCTTCCCACTTAAGACGATGCTCTTCCTCACGATGTTCTTCTATCTTTCTTAAAATATCCATAAGGACCTCCTTCAATTTCTTTCTTAGATGAAGTTGAGATTATTACAATCTATGCGAATCCGTCCCTTATCATTCGTTAGGATTATAATTATCATAAAATTCCGTCTTTTTATCCACTCACAAAGCTTCCCCCATTGATATGAATCATTTCTCCTGTTACATAACTAGAATCACTAGAAGCTAAATAAACATAAGCTGGAGCTAGCTCATACGGTTGTCCGGCCCGCTTCATCGGAGTTTCTTCATAACCAAATGTCTTCACATCTTCAGCTGCGAAGCTCGAAGGTATCAGAGGAGTCCATATAGGGCCTGGTGCAACACCATTTACTCTTATCCCTTTTTCCGCCAATGATAAAGCTAAAGATCGTGTAAACGTGACAACAGCTCCTTTCGTTGCTGAGTAATCAATTAATTTAGCATGTCCCCGGTATGCAACAACGGAAGCTGTATTGATAATTGATCCACCTTTTGGCATAAAGGGTAGTGCTGCTTTTGTTAAATAAAAGATTGAAAAAATATTAGATTGAAACGTTCTGTGTAGCTGATCGGATGAGATATCTAAAATACTCTCTGCTACAAATTGCATCGCGGCATTATTCACCAGGATATCAATTTTTCCAAAGTATTGAGCGGTTTGCCCAATGATGGCTTGGCAAAACTCTTCATCTCCTAAATCTCCTCTAAATGCAAGACATCTCCTACCCAGCTCTTCTACTCTTTGTTTGGTTACTTGTGCATCCTGATCCTCGTACAAATAAGCAAACGCGATATCTGCACCTTCCTTGGCATAGGCAATTGCAACAGCTCGACCAATCCCACTATCAGCTCCTGTAATGAAAGCAACCTTACCTTTTAATTTTCCACTCGGCTTGTATGACTTAACTTCACTAATAGGCTGCGGCTCCATCACATACTGTAGACCAGGGTGAATCTCCTGATGCTGCGGTGGGAATTGGACGGGGATCTCTTCACATTTTTGAAAAGTTCCATAAGAACGATACATGATTTCATCTCCCTTCCGTAGAGATATAAATAGCCTATGTTTTTCACGTGCAGTGTGTTCTAGAAAAAAGTTTTAAAAATATGTCACACATTTCATTCACTTAGCTAGGCAATTTCGCTATAATAGAGATAGGATTTTGGGTAGACTAGTTTTAAAGGAGGGCGTAATAGATGAGTTTAGTTCTAATTCTTGGTGTTTGTCTAGCTTTCTTAACGGCTATTTTCTCTGCAGGTTACAATTCAAAGCCGGGTATTAAGAAGTAATCTATATAAAAGAACCAACCTTAATAGGGTGGTTCTTTTTGTCTATATAAGCATCGTTTATAGTTCCTATGAACATAGTTAGGAATACTAAACAAACAATCGGGTATAATAAAAGTCCAACATGAATTAACCTCAAAGCAAGCTCTACTCTTTTGAGTGGGGCTTTAAATTTTGACCATAATATAGTGTATGATATAAATAGAGGCCAGGTGGAATTGCATGAGTCGTAAGTATTTTAATGTGATGGAAGAAATGGTTGAGTCACTTGTAACTGTACATATGCTTGGAGCAGACTTTCAGATCTTTTGCAGATGTGACAAATGTAGATTGGATGTCATTGCGTTAAGTTTGAACAGCCTTCCTAGTCATTATGTAACGACTGAAGAAGGAAGACAAGCGGTGTTCGAACAATTGAATACTGAAGAAAATAGAAGATGGATTAATAAGAGAATTGTTAGCTCGATTTATTTAGTTGGAAAATACCCCAAACACAAAAAAGATCCTTTATAAATTGCTCTATAAAATGGCCTTCATCCTTTGGATGAAGGCCCATCTATTTTTATGTAAGTCCAGAAAATTCTTGTTGACGTAACACTTCATAGATTAAGATTGCCGCTGCATTTGAAAGATTTAAAGAACTTACCTGATCATTCATAGGAATCCGCAGTCTGCGGTCTGTATTTTTTTCAACCAGTTCTTTTGGTAATCCACTAGTCTCGCTTCCAAATACAAAGAAATAGTCCTTGTCTAGATTGCTATAATCAATCGAAGAATGTGACTGCCCTCCAAACTTCGTTAAGTAAAAGAATTCTCCGTCTTGATATTTTTCCGATAGCTCATCAAGAGAGTCATAATAACAAATATTCACATACTGCCAGTAGTCTAATCCCGCTCTCTTTAGCATTTTATCATCCGTTGAAAATCCTAGTGGACGAATTAAGTGTAAAGTCGTATCGGTTGCCGCACAGGTACGTGCAATATTCCCAGTATTAGAAGGCGTCTCAGGTTGATACATTACAACGTGTAGTCCCACGATTTTGTCACCTCAATTAATATTCTACGAAGTAGTATACCATGAACATATAGAAAAAACTTGGCAAAGAGCCAAGTTTAATCAGGATTCATCATCCACAATATGCAAAAATGCATATTTTATATTTGGGGTGTACGCCGATGAATCTGTGTATTCCCAGTAGCGCATGCGGCTATTGTAGGTATGAGCATTCACAAGTGGCATATTATTTGAATCCTTTGCTACGACAATCGTATTGTGATTATATCTACCATCACCTTCAAAGTCGTAGCAAATAACATCTCCAAGAGTTAGATCACTTGCGCTTTCCTTTTCGACTGCTCTTAATCCTGACTTAGCATTTGGCAGATATCGGCGAAGAGCATGGGCAACAGACCAGCTGTAACTCCACGAACCGTTTTTCATCCACCAGCCTTTTCCACGGTTGGAATAGCCTGTCATAGGCGCCCCTCCGGCATGAAGACATTGTGAAATAAAGTTCGTGCAATCCACCTCAAATTTCTCATACTCTGGATTATACGAGTCCCACCATTTTTCTGCATACCGAACGGCTTCTCTTCGATCATAGATGAAAGGCTGTCGAACTGAATCATCCTCAACATCCAGATCCCTTTCATCAAAAGACTCAGTATCATCCTGTGGTTTCACTAGTGAATCTCTTACCACTTCATCATTTTCAATCAAGGCGATTCTTTCTTCCACATATTCTTCATTTATAAATTTGTCTCGTTGCTTGACTAAATCCTTAATTTGAATGGAGTATCTTGCCTCCACTCCATTCCTTGTTTCTGTAATATCATGTATTTGACATAAAGCTTGGCTTTTCACAACAAGGGCGTTTCGGTTTTTCAAAGATTGAAGGCGCTGATGTAATTCATCCTGAAGGATTCCACCACTTTGCACCCCAACATTTGCATGTATGCGAGTCGATATATAATTCTCTAACACCGTTCTGACATTCCTCACAACTTTCACCTCTTCCCAAAGATGTACTTTAATAGGTATGAGTGAAGGCTATGAATCATGAACTTTTTACCTGGTGATTAGCTGTAAGCCTTTTTCGATTTCATTTAATACATCTTGGTCTTTTTCCTTGTTCTTGGCATTTAGCAAAATTTCTTGACTGGATTCACCATCAATTTTCCCAATTGCCCATGCGGCTGTTCCTCGCATAACAGGTCTTGGGTCTTCTATTAGTACCTTTTTCAACTCATCAATTGCCGATTGGTCTTTATAGTGAGCTAAGGCAATAATGGCATTTCGTTGGATCGGTTTTTTTCCACGCCATGAGCCTGAAATAGAACCAAACCTCTCCTTGAATTCTCGGTTTGACATTGATAACAGGGGTTTTAGCACAGGCTTAACCACCTCAGGATCCGGCTCCATTTCTTCGTGAAAATGAAAATCCTTCCCCTTGTTTTCTGGACAAACTAACTGACATGTGTCACATCCGTATAGTCGGTTTCCGATTTTTTCACGATATTGATCGGCAATAAAGCCTTTTGTTTGAGTAATAAACGCAATACATTTATTTGAATCCAGTTGGCCACCTTGTATCAAGGCTCCAGTAGGACAGGCATCGATGCATTTGGTACAGGTTCCGCAGTTGTCTTCGATTGGCTTGTCCGGTATAAATGGTAGGTCTGTAATCATTTCACCTAAATACACGTACGAACCAAATTCAGGAGTGATAATCGCACAATTTTTCCCGCTCCAGCCAATCCCAGCACGTTCAGCTACGGCACGGTCTGAGAGTTCGCCTGTATCAACCATCGATTTAACCTTACAAGTTGGAACTCTTTCTTGTAAAAACGCTTCAAGCTTTCTTAATCGATCACGTAGTACATCATGATAATCTTGTCCCCATGAAGCACGACAAAAAATGCCACGTCTTTCTGACCTTGTACTTCTCGGAGCATCCTTTAACTTAGACGGATACGCTAATGCAATCGCAATAATCGATTTTGCCTGAGGTAGCACAAGCTCCGGGTTTGTTCTCTTATCTAAATCTGGCTCCTCAAAGCCTGATTGATATCCAAGCTCCTGCTGTCTCACCAGTCGCTCCTTTAATTCAATAAACGGAGAGGCACTCGCAAATCCAATCTTATCAATTCCTATTGTTTTACTATATTGAACAAGCTCTTCCTGAAGAGTACGAATATCCATGCCCTATCACTCCTTTCTTGATTAGTTTTTATACAAATTATATAGTGATAGTACCATACTTAACATCCTACAAAAAGGAGGTAAGATTTTGAAATTATCTATAGCACCAGCTTTACTTGAAAAAATACCGGGCTTTAAAGTGGGCATCATTACATATGAAAACATTATAGTAGGAGCTTCTCCTCAAATGATAAAAGGCCGGCTTCAATTATATCAGGAATCCGTTGCCATTGACTTAGAAACCTCTCCACTAACAGAGTTTAGAAAAGGCATTACCGAATGGAGAAGCATCTTTAAACAATTAGGTGTGGATCCGAGTAAATATCGTCCTTCTCATGAAGCGTTATTACGACGAATCGGCAAAAGACAATTCCTAACGACGATTCATTCTGCAGCTGATATTAATAATTTCTTTTCGATTCAATATGGAATTCCAATTGGAATCTACGATAGGGATAAGCTGACAGGAGATCTACAGCTAAGGCTTGGAGAAGAACATGAAACTTATGAAGGATTAAACAATCGAACCATTGATGCAAGTGGAAAACTAGTAACCGTAGATCAGAACGGACCATTTGGAAGTCCTTATGTGGATTCAAAAGAAACAGCAGTCACAGAAGAAACGACTTCTGCCATTCAAGTTGTGTATTTACTTCCCTCAATGGAAACAGATGAGGCGAATCAGCTTCTAGAAGCGATGAGCAATATGTTTACACAGGTCAACGGTGGAGTTGCAAAACAATCTATTATACAATGATTAGCGCTTAGTCTTAGGAGACATAGCGTTTTTTCTTCTTGTTACGTACACACTAAAAAAACGCAATACTTCGTTTTCTCTGAAACGAAATACTGCGTTTGTAAACGTATGTATGGAGCGGGTGATGAGAATCGAACTCACAACATCAGCTTGGAAGGCTGAGGTTTTACCACTAAACTACACCCGCATGAATAAAAAGCTTTTTGAAGAGCAGATATAAAATATAACATGTTAAAAAATATTTGTCTACATATTTCGGCAAAAAATTCATTTTTAAAGATATAACTAGTTTTTATCATATGGAAATGATGACTCGAACATTCATGTTTATTTAATAAAAGCAAGGAGCCAAGTAAACTCCTTGCCCTTCCCATTATTCTACTACATAAAGAATATTTCCGATTATTTCTAGATCTTTAGGAATTTTTAAATATAAAACATTTACACCAATTGAAGTTTCCATGATATAACGATGATCCTTCTTATTTGAGTCAAACTGTGTAATCACAAACTCCTTTTGAAGCTTATAATAGTCTAGCTCTAATGGTGCAGGTTCTTGAATGATTAATGTTTCTCCTTCTAATTTAACGTACGGTGGATGCAGTTCATCTGAAAAATCAAGACCCTGTATAAACGCCTTTGATGTGTAATGGGTGGCCTCAATCTTCCCTTTCAGCTCATCACTTCTCTCGGCAATAATAAGCATGGACGTGGGGTCTTCATTCATGTTAATACTCAGTTGATCACCACTATAAAAAAACTCCCATGTTTCATTTGTATTCACACCTTCTGTTTGTTCTATCTTTCCTTTATATAACGCATCATAGATGGCATTAGTATCATATTCAACATCATTAGGACTAAGGCTTCCAAATTCCTCGTCTGAATAGGAATAGATGTCACTTGGCAATAGGTAGAAGATGGTGAAGGAAATCAATAGTAGCAGACAATACACCCCACTCATCCACTTAGTATTTAGTTTTGAGAAAAATCCAATTCGCTTCCACTTTATTATAGGAGAGAAAGCAGGAACGAATACTAACATCAAGATGAAGATCAAAATGAAGATTGGAAGAAAACTAAACATACTCATGTTCTAACCTCCATTCGATTAGAAAGTAAGATTGCTATCGCAAAGAACAGAATCGAAACAGATATTGCTTTTATAAAAAACAGTAGAAATGAAGATTCAGATATGAAAATGTTTACTACCTCTCCGTCATTCCTAAATACTAGAAAAAGAAGGAGTGGTGGAAATACAAACATGAACAGTTTATGAATTTGCCCAATCATCCCAACAAGATAGCCTACTGACATAAATAAGAACATATATAAGGTCGTCACGACCATTCCCATTAAAAGCTCACCAACAGAGGTCGGTGCATAAATGAGCTCTTTATCATAATAGCTGAAGACAATGATTAGCTTATACGTCACACTTGCTAGGCTCGTTGTGATCCCTCCAACAAGACTCGCCGTTATAAGGAAGAGAATATTTGAAATACTACTAGACAACCGATTCGTAACAAACGTAAAATCCTCATAACGATATGCCTTCGTTGTCAAAAGGATTGCAACGATGATAGCCCAGATAAATGTAAAACCGATGATTATATCTCCAGAAAAATACGCAATATTCACGGATAAGAAATCAGAGCTTGAGCCACCACCACTACTACTTCCTAATGAAAAGAAGATCCCTACAATTTGCGTAATAAACAAAGAAGTAAAAATTCCAAAAAAGGAATTCCATTTATATCGATACTGTTTGACAGTGATCTGAGATAAACTAGTTTCGGTTAAAGACATCATCGATCCCTCCTGTCATTTTATCTGTAAGAAATACACACAATTCCTCAGTCGACACCGATGATAGTTCAATTCCCTTTGATTTTACTTGATCCTTCTCGTCTTTATTAAACTGATCTTCTACCACAACATATACTTGATTGCTGCCTATGTTTTTTTTATGAAGGACCTTCAAGCCTTTAATCCATTCTTCTACTAACTCAGGTTGACCAGATAGTCCAATTGCAAATTCCTTCATATCCAATACAGGCATATGCAAGCATTTCTGCCCATCCTTAATTAACAAAATGTCCTCTAAAATATGTTCCATTTCTGCTAAAAGATGGCTTGATAAGATGATGGTTCGTGGGAATGCTAAATAGTCTTTTAGTAACGCTCGATAAAAGTCCTTTCTAACAGAAGCATCCATCCCGTTCGTTGGTTCATCAAAAATAGTAATGGGACACCTCGCTGATAAACCAACAATCATATTAAACGTACCTTTCTTTCCTTTTGATAAATGTTCGTATCGTTCATTTCCTTTAAATGAAAAATACGTTAACAGTCCATGTGCCAATTCCTTGTCCCAATTAGAATAGAAGGTACCTGCTGCCTTAATGATTTCTATTAAAGATAAGGAATTTGGGAAAATCATATTCTCATCAATAAAAATAAGATTAGAAGAAACTTTTAAGCTATTAAACGGTTGTTCAGAAAATACACTAATCTCACCATCTGATTTCTTAATTAGCCCTGCAATCATTTTAAGAAGCGTCGATTTACCCGCTCCATTTCGTCCAATTAATCCAGTAATCTTATTTTCTTCTATGGTGAAAGAAAGATTATGAATGGCTTTTGCCCGGCCATAAATCTTAGTAACTTCTTTACACTTAATCACACTCATGTTTGATCCTCTCCCTCCCGTAATTCTGCTTTTACCATGTCAATTAATTCCGACTCACTTACGCTTAAGCGTCTTGATTCCATCACAACTTCTCTTACTAGACCCTTTAGTGTTTGGTTTTTTCTTTTCTGTAGAATGATTTCTTTTGCATCCTTAGAAACAAACATACCAAGGCCCCTTTTCTTATATAAGGTATTTTCTTCTGCTAACAAATTCAGACCCTTTGCGGCTGTCGCTGGATTGATGTTATACATATCAGCCAACTGATATTGAGAAAATACTTTTTGGTCTGCTTGTAAATTTCCATTTAAGATTTCTGCTTCGAGCCATTCTGCTATTTGAACATAAATCGGCTTCGTACTGTCTGTATCTAAAATCAAACGAGTACCTCCCCTCAGTGAGTGGTAAGTTAGTACATTAGTGATATAATGTACTATATTACAATTTCCATAAATATGCAATGGGCTTTCCAAAAAAAAGATAAAAAATGACAATTAAGCCTCTAACAAATGCAGCAGTTATTTGAAATAAATCTGTATGACATAAGCCATAAATAGCGATAACACTTGTTAAGATCATAAAAAAAGGCGACTCTTCTCAAATGAAGAGTCACCTTTTTATCGTATCTTTCTGAATTTTACTATACCAATTATAATTGGAATTCCTGTTCCCATGATGGTGAGTGGTAGAAAGAATTTACTAAGCCCTAGCCCCCACCCTAAGGCGACGGATATTGACTCTACTAAAATGAATGAGAATAAGAGAAGACAAATATTCTTCACCTGATTGAGGAGCTTTCTACTTTGCAGGTAAAACTGCCCTGCGTTAGATTCATTAAAACGTTGAGGATAATTATGAACTTCGGGAAATTTTTCTAATACTTGCATGAATATTGCCATAAAGGCGCCAACTACTGGTAGAATGAGCAATTCCCATTTTGATCCCCACCGGTCCACTTCCCCTGCCATATTATAATGACCTGGCACTTTTTCCGGTAACTGATTCCAAACAGAGATTAATAGTATGATCGAACCGATATAACAGAAATAGCCGAATAGATCCCCTATCCATTCACGCTTTGTTTTAGGAATGACTAGTTTGGGTCGTTTCCATGATTCTGTCATATTCCTCCTCCATTAATGTTCAATTTGTTGAGTATTATCGCTTGTTATTGAAATCTTTTGTTTTAGAATATGATTCATTCTCTCTTTCATCTCATCAGTCGTGACCATACATTTAAAGGTACGATAGTTCGTCTTAATGGTTAATTCATATCCTTGGTTAACTTCCTTTGAAAATCCATAAAAGTTGCTATTATAATCAATGGAAGCAAATGAATACGATTTTATTTTTCGCCAAGGAATAAAACGACTTCCTTTTAAGATTCCTTGATTAGAAATAGCAAACATATTTAATAGATTATGTGTATGGGCAAAGGGTAATAGCACCAATAAATAATAGGACCATTGGAAGTCATTCATTGTCATTCCTAATATAAATAGGATACTCACATATAAAAGCATGATTGAGTATACAATGATACCTACCTTTTGATTAGAATAGCTCGGAAATCTGACATGTTTGTCAGGATATATTCTGATTACTGATAGCTCCTTTGAAGTGGTCGGTAGGAGTAATCCCTTTTTCATTTGAATCAGGACTTGAAAAAACTTGTAAGCAAAATAACAGATTAGCAGTAAAAATAGTACATCAAATAATAGTTTCACTGATACACCACCTTAAACTAGTAACGTTCCAAAACGAACCGTTTAATACACTTCTTTCTCAAAAGTTTCCCCATTACTATAGATCACTTTTAAGACCAGTCTCATATCTTCATATTGCTCCAACTTATTAAGCTGAAAAAATTGTACCATTTCATCAGGATTTTTTTGATCTAATGACAATTTTTCTTCCCCAATCAACTTATCATTTTCATATTTTAAGAGATATACCTCTTCTAAAAGGACAGATGATTTGTTTACATTATGATTGAACAGGTTAATGTTTACCTGGTCATCATAGAAATGTACGTCTGTTTGAAGCATGCCATAAAAGTTGGTACCATAATGCCCTAAATGTTCAGTATAAATATCACTACTTTTCACGACATCATCATAGGTTACAGACACAAAGTATTTAAGCGCATGTTCATTATACCCATCCATTTTCTTTGCTTCCTCTTCCATTGAAGTCGCTGTGCTTCCATTGTCGCTAGACATAATGACAACTTCCCATTGTGGCTCTAATTCTACCTCAAACGGGACCTTTGCTTGAAAGAGACCTTTCTGCACTTCTTCTGCTGTCACCTCTTTATACTCTTCACTGTTACCATAGGCGTAATTGAACACTACCTTTGAATCGTTATGAAGTTCCTTCACCTGCCACTGAATAGTTGCTTCAGCTTGCTTCGTATCTAGTTCAGCTTCATTAACCTCCATCGTAAATGAACTAATCCAGCTCTGTTCTTTTATGAATTCATTTAATGCATGTTGAACATTATTGTTTTGGTTGTCTACACTGCTTATAAGGTGTTGTTGCTGTTGAGATATATTATAAATATTGTTCTCCAGTTGACCTATTTTGTTTAATAAACTGACATTAATCATTACGCTAATCACTAAAGCGAGCACTATAAAGGTTCTAAATCGCTTATTACGATCCACGTTTCCCCCTCCTTCGTTTCATCCTCTTACAATGTAATTAAAAACATCTCTAAGTAATCACCTTAAATTATAATTTTTGTAAAAAATAGGCAGTACTTTATACCTTATCTTACCATATCTCTCCCAACAGTTAAGGGGAAATGAATTTTATAAATGTGCATATTAATTTAATCCCTTTTAAAAATGGAAAAAGAGAGCCAAGTGCTCTCTTTTTTATGTTTATTATGAGATGATCCTTCCTTATTATAAGGATTGCTGATCACTTCTCTTATCAATATAAATAGTATTGTTTTCGTCAATCTGAGCTATAAAAACCTCTTTCATACTAACACCCTTAGATTTAAGAATAAATTCCACCCAACTATGATCTTTGTTAATCGAGGCTAATGAATTTTCAAGTATTTTACCATCGATAATAAAGGTTTGTGGAACTCCTCGTGACGGCGTATTAATTTGCAATTCTGTTTTTGTAGGAGGTAATTCTCCCACTCTTTTTAATGCAGAGACACTTCCATCAGTTTCAAAAAAAGCTATGTCTACTTGATCGACGTAAAATATATTTTTTTTCCTTAGTTGAAACAGTAATTCGTCAACAGATAGGCGTGATTTAGCCATACCTTCTTCATGAATCTTTCCGTTCTTAACTACAAGCGTTGGTTCATCATTCAGGATCTTTCTCGCTTTAAATGATTTTAAAGCTATGTAATCCACCAGTAAAGCTAATATCGCAAAGAGAACAAGTCCTACAATTCCAACTGATTTAGGTACCCCTTGACTAAACATGAAAGCACCGGCTATAGATCCAAGTGTAATCCCTGCCACAAAATCAAAAAACGTCATCTGGGAAATTAGTTTCTTACCTAAAATCCGACACATGGTATAAAGAACGGCAAAAATAAGTAAACAACGAACAATCATTTCTATATAGGTCAATCCATCCAGCCTCCTTCTCTTTGTATATAATTTCCAATCAGGTCTTTTATATCCATGAGGTTTTTTTAGGAGATGACCTTCACTTCTAACTCTATTGTTTAGGAGTTCGTCCGTCATTTGTATCAAAATCCGCACATACCCAGTTTTGCGTTTATTGGGCAATCACCCACCCGAATTCATGGACCTTCTACATAGGATATATCGAATGAATCACTTTGGAGGTGTTAGAATGAGTGCAGTAACAGGTTATGGTGCTGGATTCGCGTTGATTGTCGTATTATTTATTTTATTAATCATCGTGGGATCAGCTTACGTTGGATACTAATTCAAACACTTAAAAAGGAGGAGTTTTCATGTTTGGTACTGGATTAGGTTGCGGAGGTTATGGATTTGGATATACCGCTCCTGTAACAGGAGGTTTTACGACAGGTAGTTCCTTTACGTTAATCGTTGTTCTATTCATCTTACTAATCATCGTTGGCTCTGCCTGGGCTTAATATACTGGAAGGCTCCACAAGTTGTGGAGCTTTTTTTGTATCAGTACATAAAGCTTCCCTTTTTAAAATGCTCTTATACCTCATTAATATTGGCATTGGAGAAGATAAATGCTAGATGTGAAACCGCATGATTAGAGATGAACAAAGAGAAACTAACTCTGCTTCATCATCTTATTTTGTGGAGGTTATGATATGAACAACTTTAACCAAGGATATGGACAAAACCTACCTTTTTCTAATCAGATTTCTGGAACTGACGTACAACATGTTAGACAACAAAACCAACAATCGGCTCAAGCTGGAAACTACGGTGGAGGGCAACAACAACACCAACAATTTATGAACCAACAGCCTTTCAACACTCATTTCCAAGGTGGACAATTCACTGGAGGACCTCAAGCGTCATACCAACATGGGTTTGCTATGACAGATGCACAGCAGGTAAGACAACAAAATCAACAATCTGCTCAAGGTGGAAACTATGGTAGTGGCCAACAATACCAACCACAGCAATATATGAACCAACAACCTTTTAATAACCAGTTCCAAGGTGGACATTTTACTGGGGGCTCACAAGCTGTGTTTCAACATGGGGTCGCTGGAACAGATGCTCAACAGGTTAGACAACAAAATCAACAGTCGGCTCAAGGTGGAGACTATGGTGTTGGCCAACAGCAATCATATCAATATGGTGGAAATACTGGCGGACCACAACAATATGTAAACCAACAACCTTTTACTAATCAGTACCAAGGTGGGCCATTCACTGGAGGACCTCAAGCTGCATTCCAACAAGGATTTGTTGGAACAGATGCTCAACAGGTTAGACAACAAAATCAGCAATCAGCCAATCAACAGTTTGGTGGAAATCAGTTTGGACAAGGGAATTATTACAGTCAACAATAATCTTTTAAAAAGCTGCTTTTGCAGCTTTTTTCAGTAGGTTCCACTCATTTCACAATGTCAGATAATCCTTTACTGGTGAAGTTTGTAAGAGTCTCAGCCAACTCTCTTGGAGTCTTGTCCATCCCTTTATCTAGCCAATTCTTGATTACGTGTATACTGCCACTTACGACGAACAAACTTAAGTAATCAAGAGATCCTTGGTCGAGCTGACTATTGGGCATCCAATTTTTATAAATATGTTCCTTCATAATCAACATCCCCTTTTTCTGAAAATGAATATCGCTATTTTCACTTAAGAGGACTTGGCATAATTCATGTTTCTTCGCAATATACTCTAAGATTTTTTCTGTCATGAGCAGTGTGTCTTCTTCTTTCGAAAAGCTATATTGGCTCAGGGTAGCAATCATATCCTGTATTAATTCTTCTTCAATCGAATGTAGCAGATCATATTGGCTAGCATAATGCGAATAAAAGGTAGAACGATTAATATCTGCCATTTCACAAATTTCTTTGATGGTCATACTAGAAATAGGTTTATTCTTCAATAATTGGATGAGACTATCCTTTAGCACCATCTGTGTATATTTTTTTCGTCTGTCTATTTTAGCACTCAAAATGAACGACCCTTTCCACATTTTTCGGAATATCAAGAGATATCCAACATATAATCACAATCTGTTGTGAACTAGACGTATGTTTGTAAGCTGTTTGTTGTATATCCAACACAGTGTTTATATAATGATAAAGTGAAAATGCGAAAGGTTCAAGAGAGGGTGAATTATGAACAATTTATCAGCTACTATTCTAAAACATAAAAAAGCCGTAGTTATTGCGTTTGCACTATTTACGGTTCTCTCTGCTATTGCTCAATTTTTTGTATCAGTCAATTACAATATGGTGGATTACTTGCCTGATGATGCGGAATCCACTCAAGCTTTAGAAGTGATGGAACAAGAGTTTACCGCCTCAGTTCCAAACACAAGAGTCATGGTAATGGACGTATCCTTACAAGAGGCACTCACTCTTAAAGAAGAGATGGAGGCAATTGAAGGTGTTTCTGAAGTCATCTGGTTGGATGATGTGGTGGATTTGAAGACACCTTTAGAAATGGCTGATCAAGAGATGATTGAAACTTACTATAAAAATGAAAATGCTCTGTTCTCCATCAGTGTTGAGGCTGGTGATGAGGTTAGAATAACAGATGCAATTTATGAATTGATTGGTGAGAATGGTGCAATTGCTGGAGAAGCAATTAACACAGCCTCCTCACAGAAAATGGCTGGAAATGAATCCATGTATGCAGCGATTCTGTTAGTTCCAATCATCATCTTTATTTTAATCATCTCGACAACTTCGTGGGTTGAACCGATTTTATTTTTAACCGCCATCGGTGTTTCTGTCTTGATTAACTTAGGAACGAACATCTTTATTGGTGAGGTATCCTTTGTTACGCAATCCGTTGCCCCGATCCTACAGCTAGCCGTTTCACTCGACTATGCAGTATTTTTGCTACATAGCTTCCATGAATATCGAAAGACAATGAATAGTCCAGAAGAAGCGATGCAGCTTGCCATGAAAAAGTCATTTCCGGCGATCACAGCAAGTGCTGCCACTACCTTTTTCGGATTTATCGCCCTTACCTTCATGGAGTTTAAAATTGGCTCTGACTTAGGTGTAAACTTAGTAAAAGGGATTGTGTTAAGCTTTATCAGCGTTATGGTGTTTTTACCAGCATTAACGTTACTGTTTTATAAATGGATGGACAAAACACAGCATAAAAACTTTGTACCTAGCTTTGAAGGACTTGGAAAGTTTATGTTAAAGTTACGATTTCCAAGCTTACTCATTATTTTTATCATTCTGATTCCAGCCTTTTTGGCACAAAGTAATACTGGCTTTACATATGGACTTGGGGAACTTCCAGAAACATCTCGTGCTGGCAGTGATTTTATCGCCATTAAAGAGGCGTTTGGGGAAGCGACACCACTTGTGCTATTAGTTCCTAGCGGAGATGTTGCGAAGGAAACGGAGCTTGTCCAAGACCTAGAAGAGCTAGATTATGTTACAAGTGTCATTGCCTATGTCAATATGGTAGGACAGGTGATTCCACCAGAATTTTTAGATGAGTCGATTACAAATGAATTCTACTCTGAGAACTACAGCCGAATTGTCATCAACACAAATCAAGGAACTGAGGGGGATATACCTTTTGCCATTGTCCAACAGGTTCAGGATACGGCTGAGGAGTATTATGGTGAAAAAGCACTAAGCCTAGGCGAAAGTGTCACTTTATATGATATTAAAAATACGGTAGCTAAAGATAATGTGGTTGTAAACTTGATCACCGTTATTACGATTGCAATTGTGCTGATGGTTACGTTTAGATCCATTACGATTCCGATTGTCTTATTGATTACCATACAAGCGGCAGTCTGGATTAATTTATCGATTCCTTACTTTACAGAATCTCCACTTGTCTTTGTAGGATATTTAATCATCAGTACCGTGCAGCTTGCTGCAACTGTTGATTATGCCATCTTGTTGACAGAGGCTTATCAGCATCATCGAAAGGAAATGTCAGCCTATCAAGCGATTGTGAAAACAGTGGATGAAAAAACGTTCTCCATTTCGATCTCGGCTGCGATTTTATCCAGTGTTGGATTTATATTATGGATTACGTCTTCTAATCCAATTGTCGGTTCGATCGGATTACTACTAGGTCGCGGGGCCTTACTAGCCTTTATCATGGTTGTTTGCGTCTTGCCAGCAATGCTTTTTGTATTTGATAAACTGATTAGAAAGACAACCTACAAATCAAATTTTTACGAGGAGAAATGATGATGAGAAAAAAACAGTTACTTGTAGTTGCACTATCTTGTTCCCTCTTCTTGCCTTCATTTCTAGTGAATACAAACCTAGTAAAGGCAGAATTAATAGAAGGCAAGTTCACCTCAAAGGATGAAGTCGTATATGCCACTTTGAATGCAAATGGAGCTTTAAATGATCTCTATGTGGTAAATACAATAGATATGGCTTCAGCAGGAAGTATTATCGATTATGGAACATATACAAGCGTAAAAAATCTTACCGATTTAAAGGAGTTACAACAAGAAGGGCAAATCGTACGAATTGATGCGCCTGAGGGAAAGTTTTATTATCAAGGAAATCTGGAAGATGATACTCAATTACCATGGGATGTTACGATTTCTTATAAATTAGACGGACAGGAAATTGACCCAGTAGCACTTGCAGGAAAGTCAGGATCAGTAGAGATTATTATTGAAACAAAAGCAAATGAGAATGGGAATACTGTGTTCTTTGAGAATTATCTTTTACAAGTTTCACTGTTACTGCCAAATACGTACCGAAATATCGATGCGACGGACGGGATTATCGCGAATGCTGGAAAAGATAAGCAAATTACGTTTACTGTGATGCCTGGAGAAGCTGAAACACTTACGATAACAGCAGATGCCCAGTCCTTTGAGTTTGACGGCATCCAAATTGCAGCCCTTCCGTCCACCCTTCCGATTGATACATCGGAAATGGATCATATGACAGAAGATATGGCGACATTATCAGATGCTATTGGCGAATTAAATAGTGGTGTTGCAGACTTAGAGGATGGTGTATCTCAACTAAATGGTGGAGCAGCAGCTCTACGAAAGGGCTCTGTTCAATATCATAATGGCATATCTCAAGCAGGTGGGGCATCCTCTGAAATAGTGAGTGCATCCAAAAGGATTGGTGAAGCCCTACAGACAATCAATGCTTCACTTTTAGCAAGTTCATCTGAGCTAGATTTAACCAGTTTGACTGAATTACCAGCGGGCCTTACACAACTTGCAGCTGGTTTAACTGATACAGTTACTGGGTTAACTAACTTACAAGAAAACTACACGATCGCGTATCAAGCATTAGATGGATCCATTCAAGGTA
The DNA here is from genome assembly GCF_011008845.1 of Bacillus mesophilus. Taxonomy (GTDB): domain Bacteria; phylum Bacillota; class Bacilli; order Bacillales; family SA4; genus Bacillus_BS; species Bacillus_BS mesophilus. The sequence continues at coordinate 836,975 of NZ_JAAIWM010000001.1, forward strand.
TTCCTGATGTTCAACTAACGGATGAAGAGATTGCTGCCATAACAACTAGCAATGCAGATTCTTCTGTTGTTGAGCAGTTACTTGCAACATACCAAGCAGCACAAACGGTTAAAGCAACTTATTCTTCTGTAAAAGGTGCTTTTGACGCTGTCGCACCAGCATTAACTCAAACGAATGAAGCAGTCACCTTGATGAGCGGCACACTGACTGCCCTTGCAACTGAGCTTACCACCTCAATTGAGGAAATGGATCTAAGCGCATTAGAAGAACTCCAACAAGGAATTGCAGGATTGGCAGCAAATTACGGTGAGTTCCACTCTGGATTAGTTTCCTATACAAAGGGGATCAGCCAATTATCTTCTTCCTATAGCAGTCTCCACTCAGGAATTGTAGATCTATCAGGAGGAACTGCTGGTTTAGAAGATGGTGTTGATGAGCTTCACAACGGAACAGATGAATTATATCAAGAAACTAAGGATCTTCCGGAGCAAATAAAAGAGGAAATTAATCAGATGATTGCAGAGTACGATAAATCGGACTTCGAGCCCGTCTCTTTTGTTTCACCTAAAAATGAAAAAGTTCATTCTGTCCAATTTGTGCTCAAGACCGAAAGTATTGAAATAGTAGAACCAGAAGCAGAGCAAGCAAAGCCTAAAGAAGATAAAGGGTTTTGGGAGTTGTTTTTGGATCTGTTCAGGTAAGACGAAAAAGGGCTTAGAGAAAACGAGTCTCTAAGCCTTTGCTTATTTAATTCGTTCTTGAAATACTATAGAACCCTTTAGCTGCTTAACTGATAAACCTTTAAAATAACCCACCATAAAATGATGCTCCATAACAATATGATGACTGAACCTACTATCCAATTTTTCGGCTTACCATTTTTCATCACTTCTTTTGCTTTCACTTCACATTCTGATATGACTTCCTTAGGTATCACTTTTAATGCAAATATTATACCTAGTGGCACGATTATAACATCATCTAAGTAACCAAGTATCGGTATGAAGTCAGGAATCAAGTCAATCGGACTAAACGCATAAGCTACTACACAAATTGTAAATATTTTAGCATACCAAGGTACTCTTTCATCTTTATAAGCTAAGTAAAGTACAAAGATTTGCTGTTTTAACCTTTTCGCCCAAGCCTTAATTTTCCTCACGAAGTTTTCTCCCCATAAAAAAATTCAAAAGCATTACACATCCTTTGATATTTCTCTTAGCATCAATTTTTTCTGTCTTTCCTTCTCAACTCTCTAATAATCCACATTTATTTCAACAACAAAGGCCACTAATCCTGCTAGGATCAGTGGCCTTTTATCTTAGAACCATATCTATTCTCTAATGACAAAACGTCTAGCACAAAAAGCTAGAAGTGCGATTCTTTATACGACCTCTTGTTCAATCAAAACAACTTGTTGATTTCCTTCGTAACACTTTAAGCTAATACCATAAAAGATTAAACTAACTACAGCCAAGGTACCGAACACTGAATACAAGACACTCCCACCATATGTGTCCAGTATAAATCCACCTAACACAGGGCTAAGTAACAAACCTAGCATGGTTAGGTTTGTCGCACCAAAATACGAGCCCTTTAAATGGGCTGGTGATAATTTGTCAATGTACGTACTAAATAATGGATTTAACAAAGCCTCTGCCAAACTAAAAATAATCATCGACGCAAAGAGAAAGAGTGCAGTTGATGAATAGCCAAAGCCTATAAGACCGATTGCAACCATACTTACGCCTAGATTAATCATAAGTTTTAGCGACTTTTTCTCTGCCCATTTCGCTATTGGTAGTTGAATCATAACAATGACAATAGCGTTGATGACTAACATGATTCCGAATATTTCTCCACCATTAGGGAATTCAATCAGTAGATGTTGAGAAAGAAGCACGGTAAATTGTCCCCAGGCTGTGGTTAACAAAATGCTTCCAATAACGAACATCATTAAGGCGGTATCTTTTCTAAGTGTATGAAAAACATTTTTCACTGAAAACTCTGGTGCAACATCCTTTTTTTCCAGATCACCTGCTGATTCTTGCATGGATTTCACTTGATAAACCAATATGAACCCATATAAAACAAAAATCAAGGCGGTTATTAGAAATGGAGTGGCGGTTCCTGAAACACCAAAAGCAACACCTAGTAATGGACCAACACCCCAACCTATATTTAAAGCTAAATTAAGAAATGCAAAAGCCTGGGTCCTTTCCTGTTTTTCTGTTAATTCGGAGATCATTGCGCGTGATACGGTGTGAAAAATAGTGTTACTCAATCCACTCAACGAAGAAAGCAAGTATAAAAAGATAACCTCATTTACTGTTGCATAGCCGATAAACACAAAGGCTGATGTAAATAGAGATAGGACAAGTAACTTATTTTTGCCGACCTTATCAGACACCACACCTCCTAGAAAACCACCTATCATTCCAGCAATAGCTCCTGAACCAATGATCGTCCCAATCACAGTTGCAGACAAGCCCATGTTTTTGGCTAGATAAATGGCCAAGAAAGGACTGCTCATTGAAATACCAATAAACATAAAGACTGTTCCAATTAATAACACACGAACAATGGGTTGAAAAAGAAAGAAAGACTTCAACATACCCTTCATATTGTTTAACCACCTTGCGTTTTATATTTTGTTTAACAATTGTAAAACGTATTATATATTTAATAATAATAAAATAAATAAAGTTGTCAACAGTTATTTAAACGTTTACAATGAAGGAAGGTTAAACAAGGAGTGGTAGTATGACATTTCGTATTGAAATTGATCATTCGATTGTGCATGAATTGGTCGGGAGCTTTTGTTTTCATATTCACCCACCAGCAGATAAATTTATAAAAGGCTTGGATATTGGAACCGAATGGTTTACAGAGAGGGACTTACAATTTAAAGATCGAAAACTAGATAAGCTAGAATTACAAAAATCGAATTATCCAGAGTTGATGAAGCTTTTGACCTGGCTTTGCCCCAAAAGCGATACTGTAAACGATTATCTTAACTGGTTTTCTTCACTGACAGCTGGTGACATTTATTTATTGGTTGAACCCTATTTAGACGAAAAGTTTTCACTCCCAACTGATTTGTCTTCACAACATAGCACTGCATCTACTTTTTTAAAGGATTGGTATGATCGTTATTTCCACAAGTATGAGCAATCTTTTTCAACAAGTCTTAAAGATGATGTTATGAGACAAAGACAAGGGTTAGAGGAACGAATAAATAAAGAAGACTTTATAGAGGATTTGACAGGTGGCTTAGTTATTGATGAAAGGTTACCAATCAAGGTGTTAAAGATTTTTCCTTCCACACATTTCTCGCCTTACTTCACCAGCTATACCTTTGGTGATATGGCTGTAACTTGTTATCCACCTGATGACGTTCAATCTAAAGATTTAATTATGAATCAAAAAATCATAAACATTGCTAAAGCCTTATCTGACGGTCGTAGATTAGACATTATTAGATTTCTTAGTCAGGGCAAAAAGACTTTCAAGGAAATCACTTCTGAATTAGGAACGACTAAGGGAACTGTTCATCACCATCTTCTTTTCCTTAAGGCTGCAAGGCTAGTTACGTTATATGAAGTTGGGGACCGACAAAGCTACGGTTATTATGGATTAAGAAAGAACTTCCCTACTGAATTTAAGAATTACTTGGAAGAGATTATTTCTGGTTGATTAAAATCTCTATAAAAGAGTTTGGTTTACGTACCAAGCTCTTTTTTGTGTCCACCTGTTTCAAAACACATTTAGTAAATCACACATAGTATCATACTAACTGAAAAATACTAGTATCATTACAGAATTTTTCACTCTAACATGATCGTTTTCACAAATGGCACTTTTCCTTAACAGCCAGATTTCTATCTTCAACTACAAAGGAGAGAAATAATGAAAAATGTTGCTGACGTTGTTCATATCGGGGAATTGATTGCTGTCTCAACAGTATTCAAACTAAATCCCTTTCAAATGACTATGTTATTAGAAAATGGTGAAATGGAAGTTTTTCAAAATAAAGAAACTTTCCATGAAAAATACGGAAAGATGGAAACCTATGACGAGTTAGATGATTGGTGTGAGTTAAATAATGGGAAGATTTTCACGAAGCTAAAATAGAAGCATCACAATACCACTATAAATTCTCTATGGTTATCTTAGTTCTTCACACAAACCAACTAGATCTTTTCTGCTCATCACATCATGCATCCTCTAAAGACCTTTCGAACAAGCATGGAGGGCTTTTTTTGTTTTACAACTCCCCCACTATACAAAAGGACAACCATCCAAAATATTGGTTGTCCTTGAAAAATAATTACACTGCGTTTTGTTGAATTTTGTTTAGTTTCAACATAACCCATCTAACAACAATACCCATAATAAGATAGATTGGTACAGAATATATATGCTTCCATTTAAGTAGTTCGTAAATTCCCAACCATTGAAAAACATTACCTCCAACGAAGGCTCCAAAGAACGCAAATACTACTTGTGCAAAAAGATAACTTTTCCACTTTTGAAACCTCTGATACATCAACATATAAAATACAGGAATAATCGCAAAATCAGCAGGATCCTACACTTCTCTTGGAAGTGGTGTGAGAGTATATGGATAAGTCCATAAGCCCGCTCCCGCAACTATTTGGTCCAGGATATAGGAAATTAACGCAATCATTACACCTACATATAAAATTTCTTTTATACGGCTTTTATCTACTAACTTCCAAAAGATAATATATGGAATAATAAATGAACAGATGATAATCCACCATTCCATAGAAAAGAGTACTTCACTGAAAAAGTAATCTAAACAAAGTTCTCGTAGTTCTGCATTTAGTTCCTGTATCTGCTTAAATTTCTCCACTATAACCTTCCACTTTTTTCCTTATAATCCCCAAGGTGTCGGACTTCTAAACCTCCTTCTGATTTCATGTAACTTTAGATAGGTAATCCTTTACTCAACTTAGCAAGACAAAATAATTCCCCAATAATTACACAAAATAAGATAATAAAAATTTAGGAGACATTTAAAAATGCTGATCTATTCAACTAGGAATAACACCGTTACTAAAAAAGATGAATTCTCCCTTCCTACTTCCAATGAAGAAATTGCATGGATTCATTTTCATCCAACTAATTCGGATCAATTTGATCATTTTATCAGTAGTTTAGACATTCATCCTTTGGCATTAAAAGGGCTAAAGGAATATAGTGATATCCCGAAAATAGATGTGTTTAAAAATGAGGCTATTATTTCTCTAATTGCGATTCAGCAGGATTATACTGAAGCGAAAATCACCATCCTAGTTGGTCATAATTATGTCGTATCAAAGGTTGAAAATGATCTCCATCTAGCTAAAAACCTAGAACAACCGTTTATGGATCATCCAGAAAGCATGTCACATGTGGGAATGATTCTTTTTCATATCTTTGATCAAACAATTTCTCAAGATCTTGAAATTATTGACCAGATCGCTGATGAAATTCAAAGCTTAGAGAAAAAAGTATTTAAAGATCCATTTGAAAACAAAATTGCTAGAAGTGTCTATCGCTGGAAAGCAACACTACACCAGTTAAGACAAACGATTGAAGCTCAAGAAGACGTAATGGAAACGATGAGTTCTGAGAAATTCCCTTACAATAACGAGGAATCAAGATATTTTATAGAAAGTCTAAGTAATAACTACGCTCGAGTTATAAATGGACTCGACACATTTAAAGAAAGTTTAAACAGTATTTTCAATCTACAGATGACACTTAAAGCGGACCACTCCAATGCGATTATGAAAACATTGACTCTCGTAAGCGTCATTTTTCTACCTATGACTTTTCTAGCTGGTTTATATGGAATGAATTTTGAAAAGATGCCAGAGTTGAAGTGGAATTACGGCTATCTATATGCCCTGATTTTAATGCTTCTAACAGGCTTGTCGATTGCCCTATTCTTCCGTAGAAAGGGATGGTGGGGTAAGGGAAATGATTATTAAGGTGAGTTCGAATAAGATCTGATACCACTTGCTCTTTGTGCAACATGGTAGTCCATTATAAAAGAGCACCACTTCATTGTGCTGCTCTTTAGATTTCCTGCCTGGTTTTCCGTTTACTTAAATAAAGAAAAATACTTGTAAACCAATAAGCCAAAAGTGCTAGGCCATAATCAATTAAAAAAAGGTAGAAGTTATTCATTCCATTCGTTAATCTATAGAATCCTAGCCATTGAAGTGTTCCAGCATAAATGAAAGCAAAAAACAGACTTACTACCAAACCATAAAGATAGAAGTTCTTATTTTTGTTTAAAGTATATTGATACAATAAAAGGTACGAGACAGGAAGAAGAGAAGCATCAATTGCAATATTTGATGTTAAAAAAGGGATCATAAAATATACGTACTCCCAGTAGTTGTGTCTATTCATGAAAGCATCTAAATAAGAGAGAAGCACATGGTATGTATAGCCATAAAAACAGACTAGAAATAATTTTTTCCAATCTACAAATAAGTAAAAAGCAAGTAAAGGTAAAACAAAAGTTGCAACAGCCATCCAAAATTGCATGGTATCAAATGATGAAAATGTCCACCAATATTGATCTATGAGTGTGGTAAGTTCATGTTCTAATTTATTAATATTATCTAGCATTTGCTCCCTCAAGATTTTCTTTTCTCCTTCCACTCCTACTTTTACTGATAGATTGTTAATAGTTTGTCAAGAAAAGGATATATTATGTTTGTGTTTTATCACAGCCTAAAACAAAAAGAGCGAATCCTAGTTAAAGGATTCGCTCACAAATTACGATTAGTAACGTTTTGACAACACAACAAATGATGAAAAAACAGTGATAATCGTCAATGTTGTCAATAGACAAACTGTCTGATATCCATTTAAATTAACGACTTCAAATTGAAGAAGTGGCATGAGAATGGCCATATACCCTAAGATAAAAAAATAGCTAAAAAACATTCCTTTTTCTTTTATTCTTTTTGAGCGTTCATCATTCTCTTTAAATTGCGGATAAAGATATGCTAAACAAAAAGTCATCACTGTTGTCCCTAAGAAAACCAGTTCATATCCAACAAAGAATTCCCCAACGGATAGGCTCGCAAAACTTATGATCAGACTATTAATTAAAGATATGATTCCTACTATTAAGAAAGTCCTTCTCCCTGCTTTACTACTCATTTGCATGATCATCATCTCCTACAAAGCAAGTATAAACTTGCTAAACTATTCCTCTTCTATAAGAAAAACCTCTTCCACGATTGTGTTAAAACAGCGTGCAATTTGGATAGCTAGGGGCAATGAAGGATTATAACGTCCCTTTTCGATTGAAATAATTGTCTGTCGAGACACACCCAACATTTCTGCAATTTGTTCTTGAGAGATGCCGTGTTCTTGCCTTAATTGTTTCATTCGGTTTTTCATAATAGCAAACCTTCCCCTCTAGATACTATTGTAATGTAAAGCAAACTTTACTGTAAAGGATACTTTACATAAAAAAAACACATCTTAGATATCAGATGTGTAACAAAAAAATCTCTATTTAACTTGTTCAACCAGATATTATCGGAGATGCCTGAACGATTAAAGCTAATAGTCTATACACTCATCCCAATAGACTTATTCCGTTACTGGTTATCTCTAATAGCAACATAATCATTTAATCTAGATTTAATGTTTTCACCAAAGAATAACACAAATAAATGTATGGGGATGAGAGAATATAAATTGAACTTTGTACTCGGTTTTATGACTTTATATTTAAATAAAACACGATCAAATGCATGAAGAACAAGTAATCCTTTCCACTTTGATTCCTGGCTTGAATATATAGTATTGACGGACCCGATGATTGCTGAGATACATGTATAAATAGGGACAAGAATGAAGTGTTCCCAATATTTCTCTTTCAGAATACCGATCTGGAATCGATACTTTTTAAACAACACTAGGCAAAAATATAAAATATTTGTATAACTAATCCAATAACCAAAGAAAATGGAAATATATATTTTTACTCTTTCCCCATTTAGAACGTCGTCCCACCACTTTGCAACAATATAGAAATAAATGGGCATTGCCGTAATTGTTAAAAACGTGCTCCATGTTTTATTTTTATAAATGCCCCAGTGAATAAATAAACGCTCAATAACGCCATATATTGAAGCAGCAACTATTCTCCATTTCCAACCTAATTTAAACATAGTTAGTATTGTTGCAGAAATGGGTATATAAACCGATTGTGATAATAGTGCTCCAAATACAGAATCTATCCATTTATTTTTAAAGATATTTGGGTTGTATTTATACATTTTGAAAACATTTAAGACAAAGTATTCGAATACATATCCTATTCCAATGCTAATAAACAAGAGACTAAATGTCTTATTACCCTTTTTATAGAAAGTTACACCTAATAAGAGAAAGTGAATGATTGCTAAAAAGATAAATGGCATACTTTTGTTTATATTAATTCTTGAAGATATTCCTATTAAGGTATTCACAAACAACAACCCCTAACCTGCAAATAAAACGGATTGGTTATATTATTAGTTAATGAGTTGATTTAATGCGATTCTTCTTAAAATTAGAAGTTTTTTTTTTCAAGCCTGATCGATATTGGCCAATCAATAATTAATCATGCAAACCCTGTGGGTTTGAAGTCAATGGTCGACCTTAAACCCTTAGCGAACCACGAAACCCTCTAACACCATAGTAGGAATCTGCTCCATTGTGATAAACAAAGACCGTTTCATAGCGACAATCACAAAATAAGGCCCCACCAAGGTTTCTAATATGATCCGGTGTTTGCACCCAGCTAGACGTTTTCTTATCGAAATGCTCCACCTTCTGCAGCTCTCGGTATTGTTCTTCCGTTAACATGTCGATGCCCATCGCATTCGCCATATCCATAGCACTATTTTCTGGTTTATGTTTTTTCCTTGCCTCCAGTGCTTCACGATCGTAACAAATACTTCTACGGCCTTTGGGACTTTCTGCTGAACAATCATAAAAAGTATATTCATTTGATTTTTCATCATAGCCCACAACATCTGGCTCTCCACCGGTTTCTTCCATTTGATACAGTGACCACAGTTTTTCTGGATTCGCTCCTAACTTTTCTTGCACATGGGTCCAGTCTACCTCTTGGTGTCGCTTCATGTTTTTCTCAAAACGTGCTTTCAGGGTATTAAGTAGTTCTTCACGTTTTTCAAATGATAATTCCTTATTTCTCACAGTCATATTTTCTTCCCCCCTTGTTATTACTCATAAATTAATATAATATTTCCCATTATTTCTATAGTCGAACGAATTTTTTTACTATTCATGTTAGTATATATTCTAGATTCTTACTAAACGTTGAATAGGAGTCATTCGTAACCATGACACATGAAATTCATCAGCTACTTATACAAATGATTTGTGTTTTATTTCCCATTTTATTCTTCTATGCTGTGTTAAATAGAAAAGTGAAATCGATACTTTATCGAAATATTCTTTTCTGTATCACATGTTTTTTCTCTATCTTTCTTTCTATACAAAATCCTATAAGCATTTCAGATGGTAGATTAATGGACCTACGTTGGGTCCCACTTTACTTATCTTATATATATGGGGGACCTTTCGTAGGTCTAAGTTGTGCCTTATTTTTTGTCTTTATCCGGCTCGGCATAGGTGGAGACGGTATGTATCCTGCCTTTTTGCTAATTCTTCTTTCCATATTGTTTGTCATTAAAATTCGCAAAAATTACACAAACTGGAAGCTAGGAAGAAAGTTATTTATAAGCTGTACCTATATTTTTATTGCAACATCTTCGCTTCCTTTAATTAGTTCCATTATTTATTGGGAGAACTCCTATACTAATCCTTACATACATATCTATTTCTCAATTGCTAATGTTCTAACATTATTGTTGACCATCTATATCATTGAAACCATTCTAGAAAATGAATTGCTTCATAAGGAACTCATTTATGCTGAGAAAATCGCAGTATTAAGCCAATTAGCTGCAAGTGTAGCACATGAGGTAAGAAATCCATTGACCAGTGTTCAGGGTTTCCTTCAATTATTAGCTTCTTCATCAAACAAAAATGATAAAGATTTAGAGTATATCTCCATTTCACTTAATGAATTAAAACGCGCAAATGACATTATTTCTGACTATTTGTCACTTTCAAAAAGAGGTACAAGTAATAGCCATACAACAACAGATATCTATGATGACATTCATTATGTACTTTCAACAGTATCTACATATGCGACCTTGCATAATGTACAAATCTTTAATCATGTAGATAAGTCCTTGATGCTACATGCAAATAGCAGTGACATGAAACAATTGCTGATTAATCTGATAAGAAACTCCATTGAAGCTTTAGATACAACACCTAATGGGATTGTTGAAATTTCGTTACAGGAATATGAAACAAAACTATTACTGAAAGTTTTGGATAATGGAAAAGGTATGACAAATGAACAAATAGAAAGGTTGGGACTTCCTTTTTACTCTACAAAAGAGAAAGGGACAGGCCTAGGGTTAATGGTTTGTTATAGAATTGTAGAATCGCTCGGCGGAGAAATTAAGGTAGCTAGTCAATTAGACAAAGGGACCACCTTTACGATCTCACTACCAAAGTAATGTCTCACTATTAATTGTATCGAATCTATTACTTTGTAAAAACCAGAGGCTTACTAACCTCTGGTTTTTATTACAATGAATGCATAATTTCTTTTTTGGGCAAGGGCTAAGCTACTACTTTTTCATTATATAGTCCTGTTTCACTTGATAGTTACCCAGAAGATGATTAACAAGTAGCCACCAGTATCTTGGCTGCCATTGCTTGATTACATGAATACTTTTCTATGATTAACCTCTCTCTAAGTTACAAACAATAAAAAAGAGTCGAGGATATATCTTAAACTCTTTTGTATAGATGCTGCATTCACAGATATAGATTACTGTCCAAACTGATAATTGAACAAGATATAACCCATAAATATCATTTCTAACTCTATATGATCCGGGTTATCTGGTACCAATTGATACACAGAACCTCTCACTCGTTCTCCCGTGGCTATAACAGAATCATCCAATGAAATCTCCGTTCTTGAGCCGATACCGAATGACTTGTAGTAATAGGTTTGATCACCATATTCTAGAAAAAGTCCTTCTTGTAATTTTGTTGCGTTCTTCAATGAGTAATCCGTGGAAACAGTACCAATTTGCCTGTCATTTCTATAAATGATCCATTCACTGTTACCCTTTAAATTATTCTCATTTCTTCCTTTAAATGTGACAGTATCACCGTTCGAAAGGGAGAAGTTTAGGTTTAGATACCATTGCCCAGGGTTATCCATGACATCTGCTACGACACGTTTCCACCATCTAGAATAACAACGTTGATAGGAACCAATATGATCAGTATTCAAGTACATGTGCTTCTTTGTTCTAGATACCCTGTCCCCCATCATAGTCACCATATATTGATCCTGTGGTTCAGGTTTAAAATCACGATCCTTGTTATATTGATATTTCATAACAAAGAGAAGGAATATGGACCCCACTGGAAACAAAAGCAATGTAAACAGCTGGTTCGCTTCAAACTCTCCATTCAGTATGTACCTAAGTGACATTCCGATGAATCCTGCAATAAACAGGACTAGTAATCTACTCATTTAATATCCTCGCTTTATTTTCTAACCTTACACAACAGTATTAAAAAAATTTTTCAGATCCAAAACGATCATGTTTTTTTGTTGTTTCTATTAATTACTATAAATCTTTAATTGGTTTAATGGCATCTACTATAAGTGAAATAAAACCTAGGGTGCCGCTTTTTACAAGCTATGCAGAATCTATTACCCCTCAACTAAAGCATGGTAGTCAATTAATTCTCCATCAACTTCCACTAAAATAACCAAAGGTGCATCTCCACTTTTGTATACTTCATCTGTTGAAAAGACTTCTGTTCCCTTTGGTAACTTACTTGCATAAAGATTCCTAAACCAATATCTATTAGAAGTTTTCATTTTAATTTCACCTATCTTCATCCCTTTGGAATAGCCCTCCTCTGGTTTGATATCAGGGTTCGTATTTGGAGAATAGATTAAATCATCTAGTTTGATGATATCCGCATCATTATTAACATCTAACATTTCTTTAGCTGTTGGGTTCCCCGTCGAACCACAGGCTGATAGGCAAAGAACAACTATTATAATCACAAGGATTTTTAAGTACTTAATCATATCATCATCCTTCTCTTCTAGAGGTTGGGTGCTGCCTAGTTTAATTCCTCCACCCGAATTAAGGCTTGCAGAACTCATCAATAGCTGAGATTACATTCTTTAAAACATCGATAGATTGTATGGGTTCTCCTTGGAGCTCTAAACTGTGGTCTCCACCCTGTACCACTTTTAAAAGTAGATTTTGCTTATGCTTCAATTGTTCAAAACATTCCTTAATATAACAGAAATCCTTATCTCCAATAATACAAAGTCCTTTATGATCACTGTTAACCATTCCATGAAACACGTTATCATTTTGTAGGATTGGAGTCAGCCATACTAGTTTTGCATCTTCGAACATTTCATGATGTAGTAGCTTACTTAAAGCCCTTGTTCCAATTGATTTAGCCACTACAAAGAAACTAGTGTATCTCTTGTCCTTGATTGCGTTGTCAATTGTAAGTTGTACATCTCTTGCAAATTCACGATCATTTAGATCTGACATTTCTTGTCTAGTAAAAGAATAGTTAATATGTAATACATCAAAACCTTTTTTGTAAAGTACTCCTGTTGTAAAGTGTAACAATGGAGCCTGGGTTGTGTAACCGGCCCCAGGTAAAATGATCACTAAGTTTTTTGTTTTTTCCTGCTGTTCGATTAATCTAAAAGGAAAACTTTTAGAGTTCACTTTATGATGAGTAGACACCGTTCTCTCACTCCCTAAGGTTTTTGTAGTTATCTATTCTTGACTGTCATCCAATTTTCCTTCTTCAAGCACATTGCCTTTTCCATAAAAAATAACGTCAACCCCTTCAGGATTGACGCAATAGTTTGGCTCATAATTAGTTAAGTTGATAGTTCTCCTTTAAAGACCGAGGTGCTAGTTTTAGCATCCTTTCGAATACAAGGATTGTGATTACGAGATCATCAACATATCCTAACAGCGATGTATAATCTCGAATTAAATCAATGGGAATTGCTAAATAGGTTAAGACTAACAAAGTCGCTAATGCCTTATAATGAAGCTGCACTTCGTTTGACTTGAAGAAGTCTTTTAAGAAAGGAATAAACTTCCAAAATTGCAATATAAATTTGAGACGGTTTATCATCTTCCACATTTATATCACCTTTCTTTCTATTTATTTTTTAGTTTATTAGTATGAATGGTATAGCTTTTTAGGGTTGTTATAATACTATTTTGAAACCTCGGGGGGTTATCTTTATCCCTATTTAAAGAGGAAAGGAACTGTGTCTCGATTACTGTCAATAAGCTGAATGTTATGAGTAAATTCCGTATATGCTTTTTCATCAAAATTATAATCGGTCTCCTTAGAATGTGATAATTACATCTTACATTTCTCTATGAAATACAATCAAATCAAAATCATGATCATTCGGCACTTTCATTATTAATTTTTGGGTTAACATGCTTCTCTTCAATTCGCTTTTCAATCTTCTCTATTTGCTCTCTATCCTTTAATAGCTCTTCTTTATTTTTTTGGATTAGCTCTGCATAAGAAGGTTTGTTTTTTCTCATTTTTGATCACCCTCGCAATGTAGTAATTGATATTGTAAAATAAGTTCGTCTAGTTTCTGACTTTGCACAATTGTATCTTCAGAACTTAGACCATACGTATCTGCATAGTTGGCTAATGTCCTAGATTCTTCATCTATTAATTCAAGTAAAGAATTGCGGTCCTTCATGTATTTCCTCCTAACATAAATGTAAAATAAAAAACCTTTACCACATGTGGTAAAGGTTTTTCAAGATACAAAAAGACCTTCACCATGGGTAAAGGTCTTGATAAAAAAAACAAAAGACCTCTACCAACAGGTAAAGGTCTTGCTAACAACGGTAAGGTTGCTAACAAAGCCGAGAGTATACAACTCCGAAATGACGACTTTGTTATAAAAGCTACTCCCCTTTAGGAGAACAATATTCAACTATTTGAGATAAAGATATCCTATTTTAGAAAGACTGTCAATGTCAAATCTATGTATTTGTTGCTAGGTAGGAACTTTGAGTTTTTTATAGGTAAAGCTTTTAGATCTACCAACAGCAGCCTCTATTGTTTGTAGTGATCCGACTCATTATTTATATCCCTATGAAATTGGACATCTCCTAATTCATTAAGCATAAATCAAAATACCAGCTATAAAAAATTCGGAAAAAGTGGTTTCGGTATATCTCACTTAATAGAAAGTCCACTACCTTGGTAGCAGGTTTTATATTGATTGATCATTAACAAACTCTGACAGGCTAAACCCCATTCGTGATAAATTTCTGTCTCCACGTTTAATGAAATTGTTTTATTAGACTCAGGATATTCTGGTTCTTCATTTTTAATAAACAGCGTGTTCTTGTCAGTCCATTTCATATTAAATTGAGTATTCACATCACTATAATAAATGGTTTTTCTTTCATTATTATTATTGTGATCAGTTATTTCCACCCATACATTCACACCGCCCGCTGCACCACCATAAAGTTCATAATAAGCATTAGCTGAATATCTATCTGTTGGTGACTTAATTGGACCGGGTCCCCTTTGAAATGATTCTCTATCTATAGAATTAAATGTGAAAAAGTATTGTGTATAGATAAAAATTATAGTTACTAAAATTGCCCCTACTATAGTTACAATCAGTAGCTTTCTAGAAAAAGATTTCTTTTTGAGAAGTGAAATGATGATGTTCACACATAATACCAAAAATAAAATAACGGTAATAAGAAATAGGAAGATCCCTACTAAGACTAAAATTCCAATCCCCCCTTTGTTAAATGAAACTGTAGACTAGTTTCTATAAAATGAGCCTCAATCCCTCCTTTAAAACAAAGAACTAATTTATAAAAGTTAAAGAACTCTGTTGTTTTTATAGCAGAGTTGTTTGTAGTGGATATTGAGAGGAAAATTTCTTAATGAAATAAAAATAAATGGAAATAGTATTAGGGACACATATAAGGGGGAAGTTTATGCTATTATTATTGAATCTGCTTGCTATTATAATTATCTTGTTAATTCCTTACCTATTATCTTCTGATCGCAAAATGATAAAATATCACTCCATTGTTTATATGTTAATCGCCCAGGTGCTAATTACATTATTTATGTTTAAGACGACAGTGGGAAGAATGATCATTAATTTTATCTCTTCCATTTTTGAAGTGTTAATAAACTTTGGATTAGAAGGTGTTAGCTTTGTGTTTGGTGGGATCACTGACTCACCATTTGTTTTCTTTTTTAATGTATTATTGATCATTATTTTCTTTTCTGCGATGCTTGGAATCTTAAACTTTTTAGGAATTTTACCATGGGTAATTCGGATCGTGGGTTCTGGGGTTTCAGCGATCACTAGACTTCCTAAGCTAGAAAGTTTTAATGCTTCCGCTTCTATGGTATTCGGGCAAAGTGAAGTGTTTCTAGCTATAAAAGATCACTTAGATGACTTAGATAAAGCAAGACTATATACGATTTCTGCAAGTGCAATGAGTAGTGTTTCGGCATCCATTATGGGATCATATATGACGATGGTTCCAGCACAGTACGTACTAGCAGCCATTCCCCTTAACATGCTAAGCGGATTGATTATTGCAACGATTCTTATGCCTTCTGAAGTAAAGAAAGATGACGATACGATTAATCTGAAAAATGTTCAGGAACGCGGAAACTTTTTTGAAGTTCTGTCTGACTCTATAATGGACGGAGCAAAAATAGCAGTAATTGTGGCGGCTATGTTGATTGGATATATTGCCTTAATGTCCGCGGTGAATAGTATAATCACTTTTATTGGAAGTGGAGTGGGCATCGATACTTCATTACAAGAAATACTCGGGTTTCTCTTTTCACCATTTGCGATTCTTTTAGGGATCCCAGTAGCAGAGTCGGTCGTAGCTGGTTCCATTATGGGTACAAAGCTTGTTTTAAATGAGTTTGTAGCTATGACTCAGTTGCAGGAGGTAGTGCCTGATTTGTCAGAGAGGACCATTGGAATTATCTCTACATTTTTAATTTCCTTTGCTAACTTTAGCAGTATTGGTATAATAGCAGGTTCAGTAAAGGCATTAAATGAAAGGCAGTCAAAGGTTATTTCTGAGTTTGGATTTAAACTATTATTGGGAGCAACGTTAGCCTCCCTACTTTCGGCTGCCATGGTTGGTCTATTTTTATAATAAGGCCACCAACGAATATCATTTTAACAACAAATTTTTGAAAGGGAGTATGTAAAATGAATATTGATTGGTTAGAATGGTTAGGTTATTTGGCCTCCCTTATTGTTCTTATTTCTTTATTAATGAGTTCAATTATTAAGTTAAGATGGATTAATTTAGTTGGGTCTAGTTTGTTTTCATTATATGGTTTTTTAATAGGTGCCTTACCCGTCGGTTTAATGAACTTGGGAATTGCCATGATCAACGTCTACTATCTTGTAAAAATCTATAATGCTAGTGCTAAAAAGGAATACTTTAAGATTCTTTCGATTGAAAAAGATTCGGAGTACTTTCACCATTTCCTTACTTACTATAAAGAAGGAATCAATAAATATGCAGATCCTTCTAAGCTAAAAGAAAACACATATGATGTAAGCTTTTATATCTTACGAAACATGGTACCTGCGGGTGTGTTTTTAGGGACTAAGCATGATGAAGGCACACTTAAGGTAGAACTTGATTTCGTTATTCCAGAATATAGAGACTTTAAAATTGGAAGCTTTGTATATGAAGATAGTAAAGACCACTTCATTAATAAAGGTTATCGTCGATTAATAAGCTATACTACGAGCGATGATCACATTGAGTACTTAAGAAAAATGGGTTTTCAGGAAAAACAAGCTGATGGAAGCAAATATTTTGAAAAATTATTAAAGTAATATACAACAGGAAGCTAGAATTAAAACTCTGGCTTCCTGTTTTTTTGTTGTTTAAACCTTTCTCGCAGCATTCATAAAAACTATATCTGGTGATTTAACTGTTTACACTTTATGGTAACTCAATTAATATGAAACTATATTGTATCTAAAGGAGGTTTCCCATTGATTATGAACGTGTAACTCCCACTAAGCTTGTTTTATTGTACAAGAGCACTCTGCTTTGGAGAGCAAGGGATTACTATGTTCTTTTTTTGTGAAACTTTTAGAATGAACATGCAAACAGGTTAAGTAGATAAAATGATGAATCGTTTTTTTCTATCTTAATTTGTCTTGTCAAAGAATCCTCCCCTTCAAATCGTAGGTTGCTTACGATTTTTTTATTTTGAGAGGAGATTTTTAATGAAAACAATACTAGAGAATTTTACTGTACGTTCGCCACAAATGACGGATGCAGAACGTGTCACTGAATTCGTAGCTACTGTTGATATTGATGAATTTGGATTCCCAGATATCGAAGTACAAGATGTTATAGACTTGTGGAATGAACTTTCACTTACGGATGATGTGTGGGTAATTGAAACTAGATCGGCCCCAAACCAAGTTGTTGGATACGGCTTTGTTGAAAAGACTGGGGAAAACCGTCTGTATTCAAGCGCATTCGTTCATCCAAACTATAGAGGAAAAGGTATAGGATCACACTTATTACAGTTAATTGATACTCGTGCATCAGAAATTAAAAACTCAACACAAAACTCTTTAACGCTAGACAACGTGGTTCCTGCAACTAATAAAGATGCAATTAATCTGGTTAGTGGAAACGGATATCATTTTCATACACTTTACCAAAGAATGCGTATAGATATGTCGGAGCTACCTGAGGTTGTTTCTCCTTCTGAAGGACTTGAGATAAAGCCTTATCAAGCTGAAAGAGATTCATTTATATTACACGCAGCTCACCAAGATTCTTTCCAAGATACAAGAGGGTTCACACCTGTATCTTTTGAAGACTGGATGAAGCAAAAAACCACCATCAACTTTGACCAAAGTTTTTGGTTTGTCGCTTATGCTGACAATGAAGTAGTGGGATTTATTATATGTAAGATTTTTGACGGTCAAGATGTGTACATTGATTCACTAGGGGTTAAAAGGGACTATCGTAAACATGGGCTTGGCTTAGCTTTGATCAATACAGTGTTTAGAGAGGCATTTCAACGTGGTAACAAAACTGTTTTAATTAGCGTAGATTCTGACAGTTTAACGAAAGCAAACCTTCTTTATGAAAAAGCAGGATTTAAAACTTTATTTAAAGTTGCCATGTTTCAAAAGGAAGTAGCTCAATAAACATATGCTAAAGAACAAAACCAGCTTGTTTTATAGGAAAATCATTCTTTTTTTACGGAGACAACCATTCAAACTTTAGTAGTCAAAACATCTTTATAAGTTTTTTTCATACAATGCTTATAGAGGTGATGAAAAGTGGTAAGAGTAAAATATACCGATAAAGATGTTGATGTAATGGCAAGAATGATGAGGGCAGAAGCCGAGGGTGAAGGAAAACAAGGGATGCTAATGGTTGGAAATGTCATTGTAAACCGACGCAAAGCTGATTGCTTAGATTTTAAGGACCTAAGGTCAATACGTGATGTGATTTTTCAAGTACAGGGTGGAAATTATTCTTTTGAAGCTGTACAAAAAGGCAATGTATTTTATAATCGAGCAAGAGATGTCGAAAAAAAGTTAGCTATACAAAACTTAAAATATTGGAGAGAACATCCTTCCAAGTACTCTCTTTGGTACTTTAATCCGTATGCTGAATGTCCTCCTACCTGGTACAATCAACCATTCACAGGGAAGTATAAGCAGCATTGTTATTATGAACCGATTGCTAATACATGTGAAGGTGCTTATCGATTTTAAGTGTTTTACAAATGGCTGTAACATAGACCAAATTGTTCTTTGTTACAGCTTTTTTTACGTTTTCTTAGCGCAGAGGGTTAATTCCTTACCAGTTAGAAAAATTTACATATAATGTAATAAATGTATGTTACTATTTAGAAAAAACCACTTTTGGAGGACGTCATGTTATCTTTTCTAAAAGCGTTATTTCTTTCATTCTTACAATTAGGTGGACTCACTATTTGTTTAATTCTTTTAGTACCCATTTTGGTATTTGTTCTTGTTATTAAGCTTAGAAGACAAAGAGAAAATTAAGATACTAGCGTTCCTCTTTTTCTCACAGGTTGACCTCTCAGGGTAATGGTCCGAGCTTTAAGCGTATATGATTTATAAAGGACCCATGAATAGGTGTCTCAATTATTTTTCCAAAATATCTTTAAAAGTGAGGACTTCACATGAAGAATTGGTATAACCAGCGGCAAGAAAAGCGGAGAATGAAACGAGGTCATAAGAACCCTCGTGAATATACGTTTGGTGATTTTTTGCTAGACCTTCTGCTTTGGATTCCCGAACTATTTCTCTTTCCGTTTAGAGTCATATTTTGGTTAGTTCGAGGATTGGGAAGATTGATTGGACATATATTTGATGTTGTTTAAAGAGAGTAAATCTTCTTACTAAGATCTACTCTTTTCTAAAGGCAAAAGAAAAAAGCGACCCTCTCCTTGAAGAATCGCTCTGATTACACACACTTTTGTATCAACTTTCGTTTATTTAAATGATTCCCCAATTTTAATCATGGTTTCTTTTGAAAGCTTCTCATTTGAGGTGAACATATAAAACGTATTTCCTTCGGTCCACTTCATAATGTTGCCTTCAAGATAAGTCCCTTCATGACCGCTCACACTTATTTCTTCTTCCTTATTATTTCCATGAATCCCAGAGGCCATCTCAGGATCTGTCTTACCTGACCTAACCGTGAAGAGTACTCCATCTTTTCCATTCAAATTTATAGAAATATCTTTTGGAGTGTGTGGATTATTGGTATCACCTTCAACTATTTCATAGTTAATAATTTGGACTGGAAGTTTACTAGGTAATTTATGTTCAACACCTTTGTTTTTAAGTTCAAGAGCTAATTCCGTGAATTCGTAATCTACAAGATCCAGGTTCGGATCCATTAAACGATGCTCTACTTCTGGTTTTTCTTGAATATACAAGATGACATCTCCGTAAGCTTCTCCATCTAACACAACTTTAAACTTCCATTCCCCACTAATAGGTACACTAGTGAAAAAAACGAATCTTTCCAAGCTATCATAACCAGGTGAAGGTTCTGTTATTGTTTGAGGAGGTACGGCCGTTTGCTGCAAGCCCGTCTCTTTATGAGTAGCGTAAATCGCCAATGTCTTTCCTTCATAGGTCTCGAATGGTTCTGAGAAACTTAGCATATACCCATAGGACTTTTTAGCAGTAAGGGCCGGGTCTGGATATATAGAAAACAGTACTTTCCCATCCTTTACGAATTGATCTCGTGGTTCCCAGTTTTGTTCAGTGATTACGGAGTGAATTCCTCCTTGAGAAGGACTAGGATTTACTGGGGAATTTGTTAATTCAAAAGTTAACATGATGGCTGCGAGCACAATCGTCACGGGAGTCATGACGTACACTAGATATCTCTTCAGTTTAATAGACTCTATTTTTCCCTCTCCATGCAAGGCTTTTCTAATCTTAATCTTCTGGATTTCTGTAAAATGGGTACCTTTATGTGTGGTTGAGTTCATCGCCTTACGTAAATTTGTTAGCTTTTCCTCCATCTTCTTGTTCACTCCTTTCTATTAGTTCTTTTAATCGTGCTCTTCCTCTACTTAATCTCGTTTTAATTGTATTTTTATTTAGTGCAAGTATAGAGCTGATTTCTTCAATAGATAGTTCCTCATAATAGTAAAGTATAATGACTTCTCGAAATTTGACTGTCAGCGATAGCACACTTATTGATAAAAGCTCTTCATCACTTTGATGAATCAAGGTCATTTCTGGTGTAGGTTCCTTAGCTATAAAGAAACGAAATAGATTTGAATCGAAAATCACCTTTTTCATATAAGAACTCTTTAAAGTATCTTTACATTTATTAATCGTAATTCTATAGATCCATGATTTAAAATAGGTTACCTCATCCAGTTTTCCGTATTGTTTATAGCAGGTAATAAAAACATCCTGTACCACGTCCTCAGCTAAGCTCCAATCCTTTAGATAGTTGTAAGCAACCTTGGTAAGTCTCTCCCCATATTCATCCATTATCTGCTCGAACCATACATCTTGATCTTCCAACTGATGTCGATCGTTCAACCATTTCACCTCTTTTCTGTTAATGCTAAGACGATTGAGTTGTTAATTGGTTTCAATTTAATGACCAAAAGGCGCAAGCGCCCGGTTAGTCCCGACAAGCAAATGTTCCTACATCAATAAAAGGGCGCTCTTTCCCTTTTATTGATGTAGGGTTATTTGACCAAGGAAAAAGTGTTTTTCCCTCGAGGGAGGATGAAATTGCAAAGAACATCGCAATTTCATCTTGGCTGGGTGCTGAAGCCGGATTCAAATGCACTAGCCCAAGTTATCAACAAGTGATAAATTTTGTAATTTCCTGATAATTTAAAAAAGCGATTCTCCATTATGAGAACCGCACTCATTATAACTTAGTTGTTTTTTTCCATAATGGCAAAATAATTCTCTTCATCATCTGCAAAGTTAAATACTCTACCTGTTGGCATCGTGACAATATCTCCAACTTTGATTTCTTTATTTGTTAAGTCTCTATGTAGATTTTTGAATTGATCTGTAAAGAATAATAAAGAAGGGGTACCTAGATGTAATTCTGGGGACATTTTAGCAATGAATTCCTTATTATGTAGAACGATGCTTGTCTCGGCATCCGCATTTGGTGCTAGCTCGATCCATCTCATCCCTTGACCGTTATCTTCCTCAGAAACCACAATAAATCCTAGTTTTTCTGTCCAAAATTGAACGGCTACATCCTGGTTGTTCACATACAACATAACTTGTCCAAGCTTATTAATCATCGACTACTCTCCCCCTCTACTTCTACATTTTTACACACACCTTAATAGTTCGATGCTTGTAAAAAAAGTCCTTCTTCATATTGAGGTAGCTTATTTACCATGTCTTTTCATACTCAACTCAAATAAGGATAATCCTCGAATTTCTGCAACGCTTCTGATGATCAGGAGCTCTCTCCTTAATGTACGCTGAAGTGCAAATCCATTGCCTTCTTTTACCTTCTTTTTAATGTAATAATAAAAATCACTCAATAGTTCATCAGAAATAAAGTTATATAGCTTTGCATTTTTCAAACTATGACTCCTAACTAATAGCAAATTTAGACGAAAAAAGCCAAACGAAGGTCCATCCAATTGTTCCTTTGTTTGGCTATGTCCTAGCTCTAATCTCTAGACATGGTACCAATAAATTGGTTATTTAAAAGTATAGATTTATTGTAATCAACGTCATTTATTTTCCAAAGGTAAATGGCTATCATTCCATTAACCTATTTAATAGTAACGTTATTATTCAGAAAAATCAAACTCCGTGATTTGCACTGGGCTATAAGAATGAAGCTGTTTAGAGCTGTAAATGTAACAACTATTACTTTTCCATACAAAAACTCAGTCGTAATTTCAACTGAGTTTTTTGCAAATTCCCACCTTAATCTCCAATTCATTTAGCGAAGCTTTGGATACCAATTTGTCCATCTCTTATTAAATAAATCTTCCAAAAATGTATGATAGTATAGGTCAACCCCAAACCCAAAATACTTGGATAGGTGTTTTCTTTTAAAAGGAACGCTGAATCTAATAATAAAAAATAAAGTCGAACTTAAAGACAGGATTATTGTAATAAACGGTCTTTTCGTAAATAAATGACTATATAAAAACATTAGTAGGTATACTGTACCCGACCAAAAAATGTTCCATCCATGAGCATAAAGAATTAGTCTTTTCTTGTGTGCAACATATTCAACAAGAGATGCAATAACTGCCCACCTTATAAGATGAAACAATTGCCTCCATAATGTACGTGGCATATTTGATAAGAATATAAGGACCATTAGTGGCGTTGCTATTAATATATGTACTAACCGGATACCTAACCAGTTAATACCATTCGGGATAAACTCCCAAACAAGATGTCTTCTACACAATAGGTAATAAATTATATTAAATGAACCTACATAAATCATATTTTTATAATACTTAGGAAGATCTCGCCAAGATTTACTCAAGATGCTTAAAAGTATAATACTAAGCACTAAAACAATATGTTGATTTCTATTGTTACTCTTTCTCATTTCAGCCCCCAAAATTGTAGTCCACAATATTAGGTTTCCATATTTTTTACAATTTACCCCTACACATTGAATTTTTCCAAATGACCTTTAATAATGAGTTTAAAGTACTAAACTAAAGGTACTTGAAGAATCAAGTACCTTGGGTAAGACTATTTCTTTAGCTTGGAGATTTTTTTTGTGACTTCCGTGATTTCCTTTTCGACTTCGTAGAGATTTTTCTGCATTCTTTCTCTGCGTCCTGTAAGTACACTAAGCTGCTGCTTAAGATCCTCTTTCGTTTCACTCATAGCCGCTTTCCCCCATTGATTGTTTATATTAGCCCCCGTTCTTCTTGGAGCCAATACTTTGATAGTCTCCCTCATGAGGGGGTGATTTATATAAGTTAAAGCGGTCTCTTTTTCAAAAATTTCTTCATGTTTTTGTGTGAATAATATCCGGACTTGTGACTACTCCAAAGTTTCCACAGGCACGACATCTACAATATGGAGAGCATCTCCCTCAAATATACAATACATGTCTGTAACCCCACTTTGTTGCTTGGTGTTTCGTATTAATAGCCCCTCGTATCCCTGATTCATAAGTTTTTTACGAAATTTTGAATTGGCTTCTTCTTTATTTAAAAGGATGGCTTGATCCTTCCAGGTAAGTTTCCCTGGTCTTGATCCAAAATAATCACAATACTGATCACGTTCTCTCATAAATAAATCATATGCATCTTCAGAATGTGATTCGTACTCCTTTAGATTTAGGTCATCAAAATATACTTTGTAAATAAACCCACTAACCGGCCTGTCAAATTGAATTACTTTAGGTTCTCCATCCTCCCAAAACTCTGTTTCTGACTTTTGAATCACTGTTTCAGTTCCTATTGCATTGGGTTTGGCAGCATCCATTTCAGAAGTAAACCACAATCCGATCGTATCGATGTCATTTTCTAAATGTTGAACCACACTTTCATTAGTAAAGTGTTTAAATTCTCTTATGGATCCATGATAAATGATTATGATCATGCCCTCCTTTATAAGAAACTGGCTCGTATTGAAAAGATACTTCCTGCAAAAATGTCTCTATTCCCTTCATATTTGATTCCTTTGCATTTTCTTTAGTGTCCAGTTTTTATCCTTATTTAATACCCACAAAACGATAAAACACCTAGGATTAATAGAATCCAAGGTGTCCTTGTTTGCTACTATTTTTGCTGGGACGATGTACCTGTCCCTCTGTTCCACTAGGACAATGCATCTGTCCCGTTTACGAAGTATTCTATTGTTTCGAGCTCTTCTTCATTGAGTTCTCTACCTAGTTGGTGTTTGTAATTGGTTTTTATTTTTTCAGCATCACCTTTATATTGGTCGGTAAGGTGAGCTATTGATTTTAGCATTTGTGTTTCTTGTAGGTATTCATTCTTATCGATTACTCCACTATGTGACAGAATGTATGTTTCTGCATCAAAGGTTTCTAAGTCTTGTATTAGTTTTAGTGTGCGCTTTGTTGTATAGTTTCTCTTGGCTGAGAAAATATCTGGATAAATGCTGTCACCTAGAAATAGTATTTTTTCTTCCTTTATGTAAACAACAACAGAGTCATGTGAGTGGTCTCCTCCTACATGCTTCAGGACACATGTCACACCGCCAAGGTCTATTTCAAGCTGTCGATCAAAGGTTACTTTAGGTAACACAATATGTATATTTCTATCTTGACCAAACTCTTCCTTTATACAAGTAGCGCAAAATTCAATCTCTAAACCTTCTTTCACACGTTCGTCTAGAGCCTCATCTGTCCATTTATAATGGGTTAGTTTGCTCATTTCTATTTTCGTCTCTGAGGAAGAGATTGACAGTGAATCCTTTAGTTTTGACATGCCAAAAATATGATCCCAATGCCAGTGAGTTAATACAACGATGTTTGGCTTTGTAATAGATTGCTCTGCTAATTTTTCTAAAAATAAAGTGGCATGCGCTTCTGAATTTCCTACATCTATCATCAAGCTCATTTCTCTACCTACAACCATACCTAAGATTGGCCTGTCCGTCTCTGATACAGGTGTCATATACCAGAAGGAGTGACCGATTTTATTTAATTCCTGCATATGTGTTCCCTCCATATACTAAAAACTTTATAACAAACTCTTTGTTGAAAAAGTAATTGCCTTGGTTGTCGCTCTACTATCAATTATAATCGTTCAATTCGTAAAGGTTCACTATAAAATAATCCAAAATAGAATAACTTCATCTGCAATTACGTAACCTAAGGCTGTTATAGGAGGTGACACTACAATGGGTAACCAGGATCGTAATAATCGAAATGTTGCAGAGAACATTAAAGATACGGCTGGGGCTGCTTTTCATTCTATTCATAAGGGATTAGAAGCTACGGAAAATGCCGCAATGAATGCTGTAGACAAAACAGCAGAAGCTATCGACAACGTAACAGAAAATGATAACAAACGTAACGGTAGATAAACGCCATTCATTTGGCGTTTATTTTATAAGTAGTAGAAGACTTGAACGGAATTTTTCTAATCTAATCAAATCAACCTATATTTTTGTTTGGAGGGGCTAACACATGATAGGTGTTGGTATATATGCACTCATCTTAGCGATTGGTTATAGCGGAACGATCATCTTATTTATCGTCGAATTTAAGAATGAACGAATGATGAAGCTTCGCAAACCAATGATGACGCTCTTTTTTATGGTGGCAATGGCAGCGACCTTTCTGATTCATGACCATATGTAGAATAGGGACATGGGGACAGGTACATTGTCCCACAAAATCTTCTTTTTACCCCCTACTGTACTTCCCAGTTCCAAATGATACTTCATCCACTTCTAACTCAGCGATCCATTCTTCATTCTGTAGGTTTAGTATTTCTTTTGTTGGACCAGTGATGACTTCTCCGTAGTGGCTAAATCCAATCGTCGTATTGAGATACTCCTTACGCTCCGCCAGTTCAAGTTCTCCAAATACAAAATTATTCACGTTACGCTCATGCTGCTCTAGAAAAGCTAGTGTTTTCATAAACTGCTACTGTAATATGCCCCTTAAAGGTGACTATCTCTTAAGGTCAATAAAAAAGAAAAAAGCAAAGCGATTGAATGGCTTTGCTTTTTACGTCTTCGTATTGATCTATTCTTAAAAATAATTAAGTTACAGGAAGCTCTTTCGTTGTGACAAGTCTGAACATCTGATCTAATTTTGCCATCATGATCAATTCTTGGATAAAAGGGTCTTCTATGATGAGCTCCACTATTTTAGCGGAATCTTTAATCGAATTTTTTAAAGTAACAAGTAGTCCTAACCCTCTGCAATCTAAATCTGTTACGCTTCTAAGATCTATTACATATCTCATCGCTTTTTGGTTTAAGCAATATTGTAATTCATTAAGAATAAAAGAAGTGGTACCAGTTCGCAGCTTTCCAAACAGGGTAAAGATTTGCTTTCCTTCTAACATTTCTGTACGGCAACTGTGTGTCATAGTATGTCTCTCCTACGCTATTGGTTTCTTATTATAGTTACTATATTATTTCGATAGAATAGGAACCTTTATGAGGGTTTGATGGATGATAAGAAAAGTGGCACATATCCAGCCTCTTGAATTACGAATAATTTTCGCTACAGCAATAGCAATCTAATAGTATCCAAATTATCTAATTAAGCTTTTCATCTATTTCAGCTCATATAACTAATTAGCTTTCTTAATAACCAATGTCACTCTTTCACATCTGTTCATTAATTAAAAAGGAGATCCACAAGTAAGTGATATCCCCTCTTTTAACTATTTCCTCTATCCAAAGTGACCTGTACCTTATTGTGTCAATTAGTAACATAAGAGGATTTAGGAACCCATCATGACTTCGTTAATCCTGTCGGAGTATAATAAGGTGGTACTTTGATCCAACCTCTTTTTCGTAATAGGCTTTTAGTTGTCGCCCCAAAAGTTAACATCTCTGTATACAGCTCAATCCATATCAAACCAACATCTGTTCTGATTGATTGAGAATTCCCTAAAGCACATTCTATACCAGCAGTTGCAATTTTTAGAGATACCCCATTTGCAATCTCATCATCTGTAAACTTAACCCCTAGTGGAACTTCTTGGGGCTCTGATTTCGGTTTTTTCTTTGGGCCAGGAGGTAGGGGAATTCCCTCTTTTTGCATAAAATTTGATAACCTTTGGGATTGGCTTTCGCATAGCTTTTTCGCATCTACAAGTAATTCTTTCACTTCATCATCTGTGGTTGTATTTAAACCTACCTCTTCATATCGGATGGCCTCATCAAGAACTGTTAAATATGTCCAAAAACTCATTACTTCACCGACATGTAGTGGTGATTTAGGTTCAATATCAACCATTGACTTTAAAGTTTTCCATACAGCCTCAAATGGATTAGACATTTTACACCTCCATCTATTTAGCATCTCTTATTATGATTTGTAACAGAAGAAACAAATTCCAAAATTATTATATTTATCTAGAAATTAAAGTGGACCACAGGGACAGGTACAGTGTCCCTAGCCAACACTTCTATAACGTACTGGCTTACTGATCGTGTCACCTAATAGGCTCTTTAGATCATTGCCGGTTGGATTCTGGAATACTTTCAGTTCGAACTCACTGGCAACTGCTAGTAAGTGGTCGAAAATATCAGATTGAATGGATTCATGCGCTTCCCACCTAATATCTTTTGTAAAGGCATAGATTTCAATGGGTAATCCATGTTCACTAGGAGGCAGTTGTCTGACTAGTAATGTCATGTCTTGGTTAATGCCTGGATGAGATTTTAGGTAATTTTGAATATAGACTCTAAACATGCCGATATTCGTAAGCGATCTTCCATTTACCTTGTTTTCCTCATACATTTCAAACCTCGTATTGTACTCAGAGATTTCTCTTTCTTTATGTGTGACATAATCCGTTAGATAATGAATTTGTTTGCACTTTTCTAGCATGGTCCCAGAACAAAAAGAGATACTACTGGTATCAAGCAAGATCGATCGCTTGATTCGGCGTCCTCCTGAACTTTCCATTCCTCTCCAGTTGATAAAGGAATCTGATATGAGAGCATAGCTTGGTACACTCGTGATGGTCTTATCAAAGTTTTGAACCATTACCGTATTCAAGGAGATATCAATGATATTTCCATCGGCTCCGTACTTCGGCATCTCAATCCAATCTCCAACGCGAACCATATCATTGGCTGCTAGCTGGATGCCTGCCACAAGTCCTAATAGCGAATCTTTAAACACTAACATCAGTACAGCTGAGAGAGCACCTATTCCACTTAATAAAATGAGCGGACTCTCACCCATTAGGTTCGAAATGACAAGGAGCCCTCCTAGTGTTAACACAATAATATTAACTACTTGAATGTACCCTTTGATTGGCTTCGTTTTTGAGATTTCATAGGTTTGGTAAATATCATTCACTGTTGTTAATAAGGCCTGAAACACCATTAATCCAACAACGATTATATAGGTGACAGCTGCCTTCTCGATGATCATTTGATAATCTGGCAATGTGGTAGCAAAATAATAAATGATTATCGCCGGTACAATATGAGATAGCTTATCAAACACCCTTCTCTTCAACACCATCGATGCACGTGGAAATTTGCTGTTGGTTACAAAATGAGTAATGAGTCGAATTACTACCTTTTTCGATATGAAATTAGCCATGATACAGATTAATCCTATAAATAAAATCATCATTGTCATAGAAAGATATTTTGCTAAAACTGGAGCAAACTCCATCTCTATTAACCAGTTTTGAACATATTTCATTTATTTTCCTCCTTCTGTAGCAACACCTGGATGAGTAACATTTAAACAGAAAAGAAACCAATTTCGACAGTCCACTTGTCCAATTAGCTTTTCTTCAGATATATGGTGATTGTTGTCCAGATATAACTCATGGGTGGAAAAAGGTTTGTAATTTGTTGCTATCTTGTTTAGTGGATAGAAAGTGAAGATCATAGATCACTAGACTATGGTTTAGTACACTCTTAGCTAGCATCGTCAGTCAACTGGGACAAGGTACCTGTCCCCATGTCCCTGAAAAATTTAACACTTCTAAATATTCTTAAAGTGTTTCTACTATTCCGGTGATAAACTAATAGAGAACAAAAAAATTAACCATAATGGGAGAGTTACAATGATAGGACCATTTAATCCACTATCAGCTGAATTTCAAGAAGATCGTTATGAGGTATTGAAGAAGTATCGCGAACAAGAACCTGTTCACGGAAGTCCGGAAAAAGTACTATCAGGACGTGAACTTACTCGTTGGACATTGACTAGATATGATGATGCCGTGTTTGTTCTAAAGGACTCTAGGTTTGTCAAAGAGTTGAAGAATGTTTTTCCGGATGCACCTCCCCCGCCTATACCTTCTGGCATGGAGGCTCTAGTCTCATCTCAGCGCAATCAAATGCTATTTCGAGACCCACCTGACCATACCCGCTTGCGTAGGCTCGTTACCCAAGCATTTACCCCTCGTATTGTTGAACAACTGAATCCTAGAATAAAAGAGATTGCGGTTGATCTATTATCGGATATTAAAGTAGGATCTGAGTTTGATGTGGTTTCGGCTTTCGCATTTCCGTTACCGGTTATCGTTATAGCTGAAATGCTCGGTGTTCCTCATGAAGACCGTGACAAAATTAAGAGTTGGTCACAGTCCTTTATTAAGACGATCGATTATAAACCATCGATGGAAGCATATTTTCAAGGAAATCAAGCAACCATTGAATTCCGAGATTATTTTCGGGATATTATTCGGGAAAGGGCGAAACAACCGAAAACGGATCTAATCAGTGGCCTTATCCAAGCTCGTGACGAGGGCGGGAAACTGAGTGAGGATGAATTACTAGATATGTGCATTCTGCTACTCGTTGCGGGGCATGAGACGACTGTGAATTTGATTGCTAATACCATTTATTTGCTGAACAAATATCCGAATCAGCAGGAGCTATTACGTAATCAACCAGAGCTTATGCCAAATGCGATTGAAGAAGTGTTACGCTTTGAACCCCCAGTTCAGGTTATGGGACGTCAAGTGGCAGAAGAATTAACGTTACGTGGAAAAACACTTCACCGCGGTGACTTTGTGAACATATGGATTTCATCTGCTAACAGAGATGAAAATCAATTTGAAAATCCTGATGTATTTAATATTACACGGAAGGATAATCGACATCTGGCATTCGGTCAAGGTCATCATTTTTGTTTAGGAGCACCTCTTGCCCGTAAAGAAGGCGAAATTTCTATTGCGACATTCCTAGAATGTTTCCCACATATGGAATTGGGGACTGACCATCTAGAATGGACGCTTTCCCCATTGATGCGTTCTTTGAAGAGCTTACCAGTTAGAGTTTAAGGGTCCATCATATGAGTAGTGTGAATTCATATTCAGGCAAATGAATCTCTAGATGTAAGGCTAGACGATTTCTTTAAAATGATAATTGCCGCTACAAGAGTTATTTTGTTAGTAGATTACTAGACTATAGAAAAAACGGTAAGAGTTTAGTCTTCTAAACTCTTACCGTTTTTGGTTTGCGTATTTTGAAAAATTGGGACAAGGTACCTGTCCCTATGTCCCAATTTCTCTATTCTTGATGTTGTGTAGGGTAGCGAGGATACATAGAAATCCTGCTATAATCATGACTAGGCATGCGACTATTGGGTATAGGACGGGATATCCGAATAGGTCGATGGCTTTGAAGTCGGTGAATAGGATTTGCACTCTTACTGTAGAGATGTATGAGAATGTTAAGAGTGTTTGTAGGCTTTCTGCCATTCCTAAGAGTTCTGGTGCTATATAGATAGAAGCACTGATAAAGAAAGTGATTAGTGCGTTATGACATAGGGATGAGATCCACACAATTAATAGAGCGAATGAGCATCCTGCTAGAAGGTGAATACCCAACTGAATGAAGTGATATTCTAGCATGGTGAACGCGTACGGTGACTCTGCATATGCTGGGTTTAGATAGAGTGTGTAGAATTGAATCGGCATTCCCCATCCTTCGTTTCCGTGAAGAATGAAATTAAGGACCAGGTTAAACGCTTCCCAACTCAACACGACTAAACATGTATAAATGAGTGCTGCAACTATTTTTGCTTTAGCTAATGGCTTTCGTCCTTTTTTTGAGCTAAATAAATAGTGGTCCATTTTCGAACTATATTCCTTAGAATAGATGGGTGAGAGTCCAAGGATTAACATGACTCCTAACACTAGGAACGCGCCAAATTCCACAAAGGCTACGGTTTGTGTTGGTCCTGTTTGATGTGAAAACTGATTCATAGAGATTTCTTCTCTCATGGCCATTTCCATTTCAGCCGCAGCTGTGATTTCTTTACGTAATTCCTGTATTCTTTGTTCATTGCCCTCCATTACTACCTCTGATAGGACAAGCTTTTGATACATCCAGAGCTGCATCGTCTCTTGGTCTGTTAAAGCATCCTTCTCATCGTCAACTTGTTGCTTCTCCTTCTCGATTAGGCTAGCATACTCTATCTTAGCCTCTTGAATATCTTCATCTGTAATGGATCCTTCCCAGTCTTGATACATGTCTTTTTCCACTGCTGAGGAGTAAGGGTAGGCAAGCGATAAATAAGACATTCCCAACATGAAGATGAATGTAATCCAAATACTTTTTTGCTTAAAAATTTTATATAACTCAAATTTAAGTAATTCCATTACAGTTGCTCCTCATCAAAATAATACAAATATAAGTCCTCTAGATTTGGCACTTCCTTCTTTGCTTCTTCATTGGGTTTTGTATCACTTAACATACGCAACTGAACTCTATTTTCAACACGATTGATATTCCCAACTTTAAAATGTTCTTGGTAGTGAGGGATTTCTTCTTCGTTGACGATTACAGACCAAACCTTGTCTTCAATACCTTTTAGCAGTGTTTGTGGGGCTTCCTGCGAAATTACTTTCCCTTGCTTTAACACTAATATTTCTTTTGCAATGAACTCTATATCAGAAACAATATGAGTGGAGAGTAATACAATCCTGTCCTTTGATATAGTAGATAACAAATTTCGAAAACGAATTCTTTCCTTTGGATCCAGTCCCGCTGTTGGCTCATCAACAATAAGAATTTTTGGATCATTAAGCAAGGCTTGCGCGATGCCAACTCGTCGCTTCATCCCTCCAGAAAATTTCCCCACCTTCTTTTTCCGCTCTTCGAAAAGTCCTACCAAGGTTAAAACTTCCTCTACCTTTTCGTTTGTCTTCTCTTTGCTTAACCCTTTTAATGCAGCAATATATTGTAAAAGCTTCTCTGCCGTAAAATTTTCATAAAGCCCAACATGCTGTGGCAGATAGCCAATTAACTCCCGGTACTGATGATCCATTTTCACGATATCTTTTCCGTCTAAATAGACTGCTCCTGAACTTGGCTTCATCACGCTAGCAAGAATACGCATTAACGTTGTTTTACCTGATCCGTTTGAGCCGAGAATACCGTATACGCCTGTGGTCAGCTCTAACGTCACTTCATCTAGTGCAAGTTTATTTCCAAACCTTTTAGATACAGCATCAATGGTTAAATTCATACGACATCCCCCTTTTAAACATATTTCTCATTTGAATCACAATTGTACCTGTAGCAAGGACCGTTACCACGATATAAAAAAGGGTTGGGACTCTGTCTACGATAAATACGTGGCTAAACAGACTTCCCATTGTCATCCAGATTACAATTCCAATCGTAACGGTATACATCTGCCTGAAACGAGTCACCAGGGCCAAGGCAATTGAGGTAATCACGGTAAACGGAGTAACCCAATATAGCATTAATTCCCAAGCCAGAATGTCATAATGATTCCATTGAGAAATAATTAAAGTCAACATGTTGTTAATCAATAGATTAAAGGCACCGATGGCAACCATCCTTGACAAGATCACTTCCTGCAAATTGAATTTGAAAGACATTTCCAACTCAGCCATGCCAGCGTTTCGACTTTTAATCACTTCTATCAATCCGGTTAAAGTTGGAATTGGAGCAAGCAGAAAGATGACCGTGGCAGGGTTTACCTTTGTTAAAATCACTGCAGAAATAGCAATCATCATGAACAATACGTTAGCGATCCAAAAGAACGGACTCATATAATACACTTCTGTTAAGGCATGTTTCGTAATGGAAGTAGAACGAGCCGCAAATACTTCCCATCTATTCACTTTTGCAGGCATATAGGGTCTTAATGATTCAATGGTCATCATCATTTCCGATTCACTTGGATACTCCACATCATAGTCATCAAGCTTGAATTCCAAGTTATCCATGAGCTCTTTAAGATCATTATCCAAATCTTCATCTCGTTCCCATTCACGTCCATCATTTCTTCGCTTGTCCATTTTCCTCACCCCCCCTTAAAAGATTCGCTAATTTACCAAGTCCTTGTTTCAATCTTGATTTCACTGTCGGTATACTACTGTTCGTTACTTCTGCAATTTCCTTTATCTTCATATCCTGATAATATTTAAGAATAAGTGCTTCCTTCTGATAGTCCGGTAGGCTTTGGATGGCCCCTCTGACCTGCTCTCTTGTTTCCTTGCGCTCAAAAATATACGAAACACTTCTCTCCTTACTTTCTAAGGATTGAGGTAACTCGGATTGCTTTAAGCTGCTTTGATAGGGAGCACTTCTCCAATAATCTCGACAATGATTCACCGCGATGGTATAAAGCCAACTTTTGAATGTACCTTTTTGGGAATAGGATGGAATGCGTTGGATGACCTTAATAAATATCTCTTGTGTAAGGTCATATGCTGTGTCTTTGTTCCCTACTTTTCGATACACAAATGCATAAATAGGCTTATAATATTTTCTAGTTAAAACCTCCATCGCTGCTTCGCTTCCACTTTTGATTTCTTCAGTTAATTGTTGATCATCAACCACTTCCATCACCTCACTCCCATTGGAAATTAACTATATAAATTTTACCAACTCTTTAATTGCCATCATACAGATAGCTTTCTATTAACACTAGGGTAATATAACAATGTTCATTTCACCCTAATAAGACGAAATAGATTAAAAAAGGATTTAAATTTTTGTAAATAGAAAAAAGTACCAGGTATCTAGTAGGACTTTGTCCATAAACGATACCTGGTACACATAGCTGAATTATATTAATTTTTATCTCTCATAGTATGTTATTTCGATTTCATATTTTCTACATCTTTTTTAGAAAATGGCCCCTCACCATTTATATAAAGTAAGAGTTCCCCCTCCTCAAAGAATAAATCCATATTCATCGTATATATAGTACTACCGCTAACCACTACTAAGTCATTCAAATCACAATCTGGTATTCCACAATCAGGCTGCCTATTATCCTGAAAGGTCTTGATTGTACTAGACATGATTGAAAAGATTTTTTTAATAGATAAGTTTGTTGCCTCCTCAGTAGCAATAATTTTAACATTAACAGGATATAGTTCATGATTTTTTTCGAGCTCCAATGTCACAGTTTGTATATAAGGGTGAATTTCGGCTGACTCTAAAACGGGCATCGTTCCATTGCTAAAAATATCTAGTTCCGGTTCACAAGCAACTAAAGCTAATATAATGAATAAAAAACTACCCTTCAAAAGTCTTTTCATGTATTTCTCCTTGTTTGTCACTTTCTATTAATAGGCTGGTTTCTTACCTTAGCACTGTTCTATTCCACTGTAACTTCTTCATCACCAATCTTTGCAACATAATCCATTAAAGCATGAAGGAGGATCACTGGAAACAATGAGTCTAATGAGATGTATAACAGCGCAAAGAACATACCCATTAGCCCTGTTTTGATGACATTTGATAAGCCTTGATAGGTATGAGCAAGTCCAAATAATAATGAGGAAAGAAGTAGGATCATCCAAACCGACATGTCTGGAAACAGCTGAATCAAGGCGAAAATTAAAAATCCTCGATAAATGATTTCTTCTGTAATCCCCGCTGTCCAGGACACATAGGTCCATACCTGTTTATCCTGTTTACTGACAGGCATAATATCTGAAAACTGGCTCTTCACTAATTCCTGCTGCTTCATTTTAATAATTTGAGCTTTCATCTTCGGACTTACTTTTGCAGCAATCAAATAATACGAAAGACCGAGAATATAGGCACCCACTAACCCCAACGTTATATATGTCACCCATGGTCCCAAGGTTTCAGTATGTAACTGAACACCTTTTACACCAATATCTTCAAACGTCAACGGTCCAACTAGCACCAAGCTTAGAATCAAAATAGTTGGTGCCCAAAGCCCGATCATGACCTTTTTATAATATCGGACACGTTCTTCTGGATTAAGACGAACTCTGTGCTTAAAATGTTGATAATCAAAGTACCCATAAATAGGTTCATAGGTTAATAGAAATACAATGATAAGATAATACCAAATTTCCATACATTTTCCCCCTGTAGATTGTAAGAGTATGAAAGACCCTTTTCAAAACAAAATTGTTAATAATAACCAATAGGATTATACCATGCACATTCAGATTATAGCCTTTTTATTTATAAAGTTCCTCACAATAAAAACTCCTCACACCAAAGGGATGAGGAGCACTGATTTATTGTTCTAATAACTCTTTATGTTTAAAAACCTGAATGGTTAGGACAAGAATGCCGACGATGATGGCTAGTGTAGTTACTACTGCGAGCAAGAAACTAGATTGGAGCTCTCCTGCTTGTAAGAGAGTTCCTGCATGCTCTGTCATCGTAGCTGGACTCCACTTCGTATATTTCGTAATAAGTGATGTGACTGTTGAAAGGATGACAACCACCAAAATAGTTACAAAAGCGACACTACCAGTTCCTTTCATTAATGTGCTGAAAAAGATCGTCAATGTCACTACAAACACTAACCACAAGCTATAAACCGCTATACTTTGAAATACAGGTGTGAAGGCGACATGTTCAATGAGTAAATTAGTATAATACCAGGATGCTGCGTAGCCGATTAACAGAGAAAATAATGTTATCGTTAGAAAGCCTGCCCATTTTGATAAAAT
Source organism: Bacillus mesophilus (assembly GCF_011008845.1). Lineage (GTDB taxonomy): Bacteria > Bacillota > Bacilli > Bacillales > SA4 > Bacillus_BS > Bacillus_BS mesophilus. The sequence continues at coordinate 873,359 of NZ_JAAIWM010000001.1, forward strand.
ATACGAGGAATACGGAACAGGCTTCATCATTACCATTCCGGCTACTCCACTCTGTCTTTCACCAGACACAATTCCCATCCCACTTAAAACAAGAATGAGTACACCAATCATCCCATAGTTTGATAGAACTTCCATTAACACTTGAGGTCCGGTTGGAGTTGGTATTTCAATCTTTGCTCCTTCTGGTAGGCCACCAAAGGTTTCTAAAATTTGCGGCAGATAATAAGCACTCACTGGCTGCATGATGCCTAGCAAAATAAAGACAAGTGGAATCCACAATAATTTATAATTACGTATCATTTCAGTCATTTCTTTTCGGTACAGAACAGCTAAGTGTGTCATGCTTTCACCACCTTCATAAATAAGTCCTCTAATGATGTTTGGGCAATCTCAAACTTTCGGATGGGAAGCCCATGCTCGGCAATTTCTTTTAATAGAGTTTGTTTACCCATGTCCATATCGGTTAGTACGATGCTAGCCTCATATCCTTGAATCGTTACTTCAGATACAAAATGGTAGCTTTTAATGGTTTGTAGCCAATTGTCAGCACTAGATTCGAATTCAACTTTTATAATTGGCTGTTGATGTTGACGAATGACTTGGTTCATATCACCTGAGACGGCAATTTTTCCATCATGCATAATCAACAGATCATCACTAATTTCCTGTGCATCGTGAAGAACATGCGTGGAGAAGAGAATCGTCGTCTCTTGTTTCATTTCCCTCATCATGTCTAACACTTCTCGTCTTCCTAGTGGATCGAGTGCAGATACAGGCTCATCTAAAATGAGTAGCTTTGGACGGTGGATTAGTGCTTGAGCCAATCCAAGGCGTTGCTTCATTCCACCTGAATAACCGCCAATTCTTCTTTTCTTCGCTTCACCTAACCCTACACGTTCCAACAATTCTTCGCTTCTCTTTTCAGCTTCTTTGCGGCCTAACTTTGCGAGCACGCCCACGAGGACTAGAAATTCCTTGCCGCTCATCCAATTATAGAAGGCCGGATATTGTGGTAAATATCCAATAAACGGGCGTAAGTCAGCATTCTGTTTCCCTTGAAAAAGAATAGTTCCTGATGTCGGCTTCAACAATCCAGACAGCATTTTTAACGTGGAGGTTTTGCCTGCTCCATTGGGTCCAAGTAATGAAACACATTTACCTTCCTCAATCGTAAAACTAATTCCTTTTACAGCATTCGTGTTTCCAAAACGTTTGGCTAAATCCGTAGCTTGTAATAGCGCCATTAATCGTTTCTCCTTCCAACCACGAAGTAAAGCACCGGACCAATTAAACTAAACAAGATAATAACAGGAATCCATACCCATTTCGGACCGTTCGTTTTTTCCTCTCTAATACAAGAAATTAATGCTGTAATCATAAGTAGTAACTGAATCACAAGAATCGGTGCAATCGCTCCCCAAGGTATTTCGTTTATCATTTCGTTCATTTTTTTCTCCCCCAAATTGTTTATTTACACGTAATACGATTACGTTCATGAAATCGTTCACTTGAAAAGAAAAAAAGGCGCAAGCGCCCCGGTTAGCCTCAGGCATAGCAAATGTTCCTACATCAATAAAAGGGTGCTCTTTCCCTTTTCTTGATGTAGGGTTATTTGACCTAAGAAAAAGCTCTTTCCTTTTTCCTCCGAGGGGTTGGGCGCTGAAGCCAGATTCTAATGCACTACCCTAAGTTATCAAATAATAAAAAAATCTCAGGAAAATTCATCCTGAGATTTACGTCTAAATATTTTTCTTGCAAAAATAAGATAGATGATTAGGTACGTCGGAAATTGAATGAGGCCCAAAAACCCCCATAGCCAGGCATTATGTCCTCTCTTTCGTGCATCCCAAAACATCCATGAGCCCTGACACAACAAAATCAGTGCAACTACAATCCATAAAGATAACGGTATGCTACTTAATTCATTGGTGTTCATTCACTACTGACCTTCTTTCTTTTCTTATTAAAGGCTAAAGGCAGTAAGATAATGCCGATCAGTTGGAAGTAGAGAAATAGAACTGGCTGACGATACACAACTGCAATCACAATTACTAACAGCAGCAAAGCTACCGAAATAAAAACGAGTAGGTCTTTCCATTGCTTCTTGCGAATCCGTGTTTTCTCCAACTCAACCTGCTCTTGAAACCACTGTATGTTAGGAGTAATAACCGGATTATATTGATCTATTTTATCTAAACCATCTTTTAATACCTTAACTGTTTGTTCATCTTCTTGATCTAAGATGGATTCTCTATGATTAGGATGATTCTTATTCACGCTCAGTCAACTCCCTTCGTAGGTTCTTTAGACCATTTGACACTCGAGATTTTACCGTTCCTTCTGCAATTCCCATCATTTTACCAATTTCCTCGTATGAGTACCCATAATAATGCTTTAACACGATTGGCATTCTAATATCTACTTGTAATGAAGCAAGTGCATCTACGACATCAGACCATTCTTCATTCATCACACCAGCTTGCCATTTCATTTTTCGAAGGGCTTGCTCTTGGTCATGATAATTTTTCTCTCGCTTCTTTCGCCGCTGCTGATCGATGTACAAGTTCGTTGCAATCGTCATAAGCCATGAGGAAAACATAGACTTTCCATTATACAATTGGATTTTTTCAATACACTTCATCATCGTCTCTTGTGCTAGATCTTCTGCCAGCTGTGGATGAAGGGTGACTTTCATTAAATATTTTACAAGGAAAGAATAATTTTGCTGTAACAGCGTCGAAAGCGCTAACGAATCTCCCTTTTGAGCCTTTCGAATTAGATCCTTTTCTTCCATGGCTTCTACTCCATTATTCAGGTTTATATGTAATACGTGTAACTAGTAAGAAACGTTCATTTTGTAATAAAAAAGAGTTTTAGGCAATTTTATTTTACCAGACTGTCTTTTAAAATGTTTCTCCATTTTTCTTTAAAATGAATAGTAGAAAGACCCAATCCATTATGGATAGCCGGGTTGGATCTCTAAGCGTTCTGTTTTAAGTTAATTTTTAAAATCCCCATATGTCATTTATAAGTAAGGAAAAACGATGAGTGAATAGAGATACATATTTTCGAAGTATATAAATACCACTTATAGACATATTAAGAAAAAAACGATGAGGTGTCTTTGTTGGTTACCAAACATAATCCTAGACTTACATCTGCAGAGGTTGCTGTACTCTGGACACAATATCAAAATGACACAGCAGCTATTTGCATTAATAAACACATGATGGAGTACATAGAAGATCAGGATATCAAAGATGTATTTGACTTTTCAATGTCTCTTATTTCTAAACAGCTACAAAAGATAAAAGAATTCTTTATGGATGAAGGTTATCCAGTACCTATCGGTTTTACCGATCAAGATATAGAATCCAATAAGCCTCGTCTTTTTTCTGATGTTTTTTGTTTACACTATATAAACATTATGAGTATTCACGGCTGTGAAGGTTATAGTAGTGCTATTACGAACTCTTCCCGAAGCGATGTTCTTGAGTATTATACGCAATGCCTGAATTCTGCAGTTGAGTTATGTAAACAAACTAAAAAATTACTACAAGAAAAAGGACTATATTTTCGACCACCTGTCATTACACCACCTGAGAAAACAGACTTTGTAGATGATAAAAGATTTCTAGCAGCAGGATGGTTTAGTGAAAAGAGACCATTATCATGTATTGAAATTTCTACTCTTTATTTCAATCTAAAAAAAAGCATACTTGCTAAATCTATTACAGTAGCTTTCAGCCAAGTTAGCCCTACTAAAAATGTTAAAGATGTTCTAATAAAAGCAACGGAAGTTAAAGATAAACATATTAGCATGTTTAATGAGATATTAAATACAGGAAGTTTACCTCCCCCCCCAACGTTTGAAGAAGGAATTTCTAATTCTACAAATAGTCCATTTTCAGATAAACTGATGATCTTCCATGTGGCTTTTCTATTCTCAACGGCGATGACGTATTATGGGACTGGTTGGGCATCATCTCCCAGAAAAGATTTAGCTCCGAAGTTCGCCTTGGCAATTGCTGATGATTTAAGAATAGGTGGTATTTTAGTGGACTTAATGATTAAAAATGCTTGGCTTGAAGAACCTCCTTTATCAAGTGATCGAAGTAAATTAATTAAACAATAATCTATTTTAGATTGTTCTTTCGAGTGGGTTTATTTAAAATCAAGAAGCCGAAAATAGCAAGTCTTTACTCTTTCTTTGCATATTTTCGGCTTACTCCTAATGTGCAGATACATCCGTTACCCCCGCTTTACCTTTAGAAAGGAAAAATAAAAGGCCAAATCATATGCGATTTGGCCTTCTAACTAGAATCTATTATTCAATTTTATATCATTTCACCGACAAGGAACCCTTATCGGATCTCTATTGCTTTATAAAACTACAGCTGCTGCAAGCCAACCGAATACAATTAACAGGATATTGTAGTGAAGGAACGTTGGTACACATGTATCCCAAATGTGGTTGTGCTGTCCATCTGCATTTAATCCTGAAGTTGGTCCTAGAGTACTATCAGAGGCAGGTGAACCTGCGTCTCCTAATGCTCCCGCTGTTCCAATAATCGCAATGGTCGCCAATGGACTTAAACCTAGCTCAAGACTTAATGGAACAAAAATGGTGGCAATGATCGGTATGGTAGAGAATGATGATCCAATTCCCATTGTTACCAACAATCCTACTAATAACATCATAAGAATACCTAATTGTTGGTTTCCATTTAACAGGTTAGAAGCTTGCTCTACTAATAGATCTACATGACCTGTTTCTTTCATAACATTAGCAAACCCTGATGCTGCTAACATGACAAAACCAATAAAGGACATCATTCTCATCCCATTTGTTAAAACCGTATCTGTATCTTTCCATTTTACTTTTCCACTCAATGCGACAATGACAATCCCTGCTAAAGCTCCCAGGATCATAGAGTCTGTTGATAATTGCACAACTAATGAAGCAACAATCGAAATCCCCGCAAAAATAAGGCCACTTGCTGTATATGATTCTTGCTTTGTCTCTTCCGTAATGGAGATGTTATCATACTCTCTTTTGTTACGATAAGAGAAGAACACGGCAATTAACAACCCTACTAGCATACCGATTGATGGAATGATCATGGCAACCGGGATATCTTCTCTTGCTATGGTGAGTCCACTTTCACCCATGTTTGTTTGAACAATATCATGGAAGATCGCGCCGAACCCTGTAGGTAACAACATATACGGTGTAATTAAACCGAACGTAATAACCGATGCGATCAAACGTCGATCTAGTTGTAATTGATTAAAGACTAGCAATAACGGTGGAACTAGAATTGGAATAAACGCAATGTGAATCGGAATCACATTTTGAGAGAAAACCGACATAATTAATAGAATGAGAATAATCGCAACTTTCGATAATGACTTTCTCTTTGTTTCGCCATTCTTTCCTACTATCTTTAATGCTGCATTAACTAATGCTTCGGGCAATCCTGTTCTAGAAATTGCTACGGCAAAGCTCCCTAGTAACGCATAACTAAGCGCTACTTCTGCACTATTACCTAAACCCCCACTAAACACTTCAATCGTTTGACTGAGACTCAGTCCTCCAACAATTCCTCCTAGTAACGCTCCAATAATTAATGAAACGACTACATTTAAACGAGCCAAACTCAATACGAGCATGACGATTACTGCAATAACGACTGCATTCATGATGAATCCTCCTATGTTGTATTACGCTAAAATGCTTTAGTTTGGTAAATCACTAATATGTTAACGTATTAAAAACATTAAAAATAATAACATGGTAGATTCATAGTGTCAATAAATGTTGGGTTAAAATATCACAACACTACACATGGTTTTTTATGGTAAAATTTATGATATATGGTAAAGGAGTGAACCTTACATGAAAAAGAAAAAGAAGATCTATGTATCATCTTTACTTATTACCTTTTTCTCATTGGCAATTGCTTTAAATTATCATTCATTACATTCTGCGAAAAACGCATGTATTGAAAACAATATGACACCAGACGTTGATCAGAGCTTTTTAGCAATCAATTGGACGGTCTCTTGTGAATAAGGACTCTGATTTCTAAAACAAGGAAGTGAGTTAGTTGTTAAAAATGGTACGCAGGATTTTTGCAGTCATAACATTATTATTTGTTGTTAACGGGTTATTTTCCCAGAATTTTGAATACACTCCATTTATGCTGTTATTCTTTGGGCTAACCTTGCTAGTTATGGGGATTGAGGAGTATCAAAAGAAACGAAGCATGTATGCTTGGCTATTTGGTGCAGTTGCTTTATTGTTAGGGTTTGCATCCATACAAGGGTTTTTCTTTAGTTATTAAGTGGGGTTTATTAGTAAACAGATGTGTAAATTGAGGGCTTAATGTACGTTTCTAAATGAAGGAAGTACACGATTAGAACTGAGGTAAGGCAATAAATGAGAAAAGTGATTTTTTTAATGTTGATTGGTAATTCTATATTTATGACGGGGGTATATATATCCACATTACTGACTACATACTGGGTTATAATTGGCACGTCACTTGCAGTAGTTGGAGGAATAGTAATGGGGCTTAGCTCATATTTTTGGTCTAAGCCTAAAAATAAATTTAAGCTATAAACCAACACCCAAAAAGTACCCCTTACACAGGGTACTTTTTAGCGTTTTTCAATTTCCTTCACTTTAATTATTGCCCATCTAATTAGGATTCCACCTAAAATATAAATAGGGAAGGAAAATAAGTATTTCCATCGATAAACTTCGTATATTCCTAACCACACCGTTAAGGGTTCTAATACAAAGGCAAAAATAGAAGAACTAACAGTTAAGGCAATCAGGAAGGATTTCCAAGTTTTAAAATATTGATAAATAATCATATAAATAATAGGTAGATGGATATTATGTATTTCAAATATTGAATTCACTAAGGGGATCAGCTGATCTGGATACGACCAAAAAACTAAGGAGACACCGATGATATCTAATAGAAAGGTGATCGTTCCAACTAAAAGACCAAAAGCAGAAATTTCAATAATTCTTTTCTTGTCCAACACTTTAATCCATATAATGAAAAAAATAATTGAAGAAAATAATAGTAACCACCAGTTAAAAGAAAATACCGTTTCATCCATCCAATGCTCTAATGATAGGTCTCTTAGTTTAAGCTTTAACTGAATAATTTCTTCCCATCTACTATTTACTGATAAAATGACGAAGTGTGGTGTAAATGTATCCACATATGCACCCTCCCAAAGAAGAAACTATACCTTATAATGGCCCAAATGGGAGTTTTTATTCTTTATAAAACAAGGTGTATTTAAATTAGACATTTATTAGCTTACAAAATAAGCTTGTTCCTTAAAAATCCAGCTTTTCTATTTATTACTATCAACATAGTTAACATTAGCTAAAATACAAGGCTCTTATTAACATCTAACATATTTACGTTTAAAGCCTAGTCTATTTCGGTCCACTTCTTTTTGAATACTTTCGTACGCATTTAAGAGACTGCTCTTTTTCTCGTCCCGTTTCACTTCTACTATTCCTATTTCCTCTGCAGTCTTCACTGCTTTTTCATGCATTGGTAAGTATGAAACCCCCACTGTGTACACAAAATTATTCATCGCAGATTTCGTTCGTTCTGGCGATTCATGAATGGTCTTCTTCACATGATCCAGCATATCGGAAATCTTACTTTCGGAAAATTCATGGTCTTTGCGATTTCCTAGTAGCCAGCAGTAGCAGCTATAGCCTGCTGACATTTTCAGTTCATCCCCACTAGCAATCCATTTGTCAGCGATATCTTGTGCTAGAGGTGATTCTGATAGGGTAACTGCGACCACATAATCGGATAGCATATAGAAATATGCGCCATCCATCCACCGTTCAAAATCCGTCTCTGTCATAGCTTTTGGATCCGCTATGATTCCAGCAAAATACATCGCATCATAGTTACCTGTGGCATATAGCACCTCAGCTAAAGGTTGATTTATTTTTATTTTCTTAGCAATTGGCTTCATCGCACCTGTAGCCACACCAAACACTGGCTCGTGAGCTCCATTGGATATGTACATTTTCTTCGAGCGTTCCTTACCGAGGGCTTCTAGTTCTTGCATTACCGTTTCGAAATCCATTGGGTTTCACTTCCTTTTTGCATTGATATTTATTGTATTAGAATTATTAATCAAGTCATCCATTCTTCATAGTGAGAACTTATTATTCCACTCACTACTACATCATAAGTATTGTAGAAAAACGAATACTAATTAACCTCGATCTATCGTTGCTAAACATGCTTTACAATCCGTTTCATCAGATGGTAGGTTGTGTCATCCTAAAGAAAAATTACAATCCTATTCTGATTTAGTCTTACTCATATACCTATCTTAAACATAATTTAAGTTGAAAAGGAAATGATAATATAAAAATCTATTAGGTATGTAAGGATGTGCTTATAATGCAAACTTCAAATAACTATATTCCTCTTACATCTGGAGAAATTGGGTTACTATGGAACGGTTTTAGAAGTGAAACGATGACATTAAGAATATTAACACATTTTGAATTAGTCGCAGAAGATGAAGATATCAAAAAAAGTTTAACAGACACAATCTCTGTTATTGAAGAACATATTCAAAAGTATAGTGATATTTACCTAAAAGAAGAGTTCCCTTTACCTGTTGGATTTACTGAAGATGATGTAAACAAAAAAGCTCCTAAACTATTTTCAGACACAACAGCTATCTTTTTATTATATTCCTTGAGTGCAGCTGGAATGCAGTTCTATACAGATAGTGTAATATCTTCTGCACGTCAGGACATTAGGATGTTTACAAATGGATGTTTGTCCAATTATTCTAAGTTGCTTAATCAAACGGTCGATACTTTGTTAACAAAAGGCATTTATGTAAGATCTCCACAAATTCCTTATCCAGATACCATTGATTTTGTTCAAAAACAAAACTACTTAGCAGGTTGGTTTGGAGAAAAGAGACCGATTCATGCGACGCAAGTTCATGAACTAACACAAAATATACATAGAAATATTTTAGGCAGAACCCTACTAATGGGCTTTGAACAATCTGTTAAATCAGATAAGGTTCGTACAAAAATGAAAGAAGGGAAAGCCTTTTCAAAAAAAGTATTAGATGATTTCACATTAATTTTAAAGAATGATGACTTAGAGTCAAATACCCCTTCAGGCTTTGCAGTTACTCAATCAACAGTTGCACCATTTTCAGATAAGTTAATTTTAGAAACAATGATTTATATCAATCGTTCAGCATTAGTCTACTACGGAAAAACTCTATCAATTAGTACAAGAAGAGATCTATTTGCTTTTTATGAGAAACTCATCGTTCAAACATCACTATACACTCACGAATTACTTCAGTTAGATATTGAATTAGGATATTTAGAAGAGCAGCCTATGGCTATTGACCACAATCAGCTTTCTCAAAAAAACCAAGCTCGTCACTAATATAGGCTCTCCAATCAAAAACAGTATAGAAAAAATCCAACACAATGTGCTGGATTTTTTAATTATTTTAGCATATAACAATACCCTCCATTCATCAACTAGCCTCTACAATAGCCGAGCTTATTCCACTACTATATAATAGTAGGTAGATTAAGCTCGAAAGTAGGTAGATTCATGATTAATTTTTCTTCTATGGCGATTACGTCAGAGGATGCTCTCAGAGAAATAGCTGGTATTCCTCACGAGCACGTTGTTAAAAAGACCATTTCTCGTTTAGATGAGCATTGTAAGAAATTCATCGCTATGTCTCCTCTTCTGTTTCTTTCTACCTCTAATGCTGATGGTAAATGTGATGTGTCTCCACGTGGAGATTCACCGAGTGAAATCTTGATACTCAATGACCATCAATTCGTCATTCCTGATCGTCCCGGAAACAGACGACTCGATTCCATTTTAAATATGATGTCCAACCCTCACATTGGACTTGTTTTCCTCATTCCAGGATTAGATGAAGTGCTGCGAATTAACGGGAAAGCAACGATTATTAAAGATGAAGAAATTTTAAGCAAGATGTCTTTAAAAGGAAAAAGTCCCCTACTTGGAATTGGTGTGGATGTAGAAGAATGCTTTATTCACTGTTCACGTGCTTTGAATAAGTCGAGCGTGTGGAAGCCTGATACATGGCAATCCAAAGACACTTTACCTGCGATGCTTGAGATATTTTTTGATCACTTGAAAATTAATGGGATTGAAGTAAAGAGATAACCTTTTTTATCTAAAAAAATCAAAACAGGAGTAGTCACTTCGACTACTCCTGTTACTGTAATTCTACGTATCCTTTATTACCTTGTATTCCTCAAGGTACTCCTAATAACTTCAATGAACTCTGACAATATTTATTGAACAAACTCCTCAATAGTTTCTCCTTCGTCATTCAACCCTATAATGGTTGAACCTACTAAGTCTTCCCCTTTAGAAAGTAAAAACCAAAGTTTTGCTCCAGTATGGTAATCGACCACTTTTGCTTCATACTCATTACCTGTTTCGGTGATAACCTTTACCTTATTTATATGGGGGTCAAGAACTTTCCCATTGATCAAATCAGTATAGACAGATGAATAACCGCTCATATTTGAGAAGCCCCAATCTAGCTTATGATCCGGTAGTAGCTGTCCACCGCCACTACTCAATAATCTCCATCCAGTGAAAATGTTTTCTTTAAAAATAGCCGATCCAAAATATTGTTGTTCAGCAAATGAGGATTCATAAAAGGCTATGGCCATTCGATCTTCCAGATATTCAATATGAACAATAGATGCATTGGAGAGTTGTATAGAACGAAATGCTTTATGTATAGCTTGTGAATCATCCACAGCTATGACCTTTACAATATAGAACATAATCAAACTTAGTATGGCTGTGACAAGCAGTATTCTATTCCTCGTCAACAGATCACCTCCATCTATCTTTTTGCCGTATCGATATCCCTTTCCCTCTTCCTCACCAGAACCACCCCAAACTAGGCTTTAAATACAGATTCAACTTTCTCTGTTTTTAATTCCTTAAAGATTAGAAGGACTCCAATTAGATAAACAAGGGAAATAGCGATTGGGACAACTGTAAACGCCTGTTCTACCATCACCGTACCCAATAGTAAAGAGGATAGACAAACTCCTAACGTAACAAATAAGTAAGCCTTACTTCGGTAAATCCACATGTAAGGTAGAAAGTGCGATCCTCCTAGAAGACCAATGGTGAATGGCAGATATTCAGGAATGTGCTGATACACCATAATAAAAACAGGAATAAAAAAGGCCTGCGGAGCAGCAACGATTCCTCCTAGAGTAGCAATCGGATTTTTAGAGGTTACTAGACTGACACCAAATGGCTTACTAAGCAATAAACCCAATGGAAAGATAGCCCCTAATCCAAAAATCCAAACTAAATGAACCACCTTCATTGGTAACAAAAACGATAATATGGTAAATATAAAAAACACAATTGAACCCGCTAATAAGATAGGGAAACCTTTTTTTGCCTCTACAATAAGATCAGATTGTAAGTGTTCTAGAGTTTTCACTTTGCATAACCCTCTTTCCTTAAAATTCCATTATAAAACTAATATACCAATATATACCTATATACTCCATTGTATTTTAGAAAGATGAGATTTTGTTTTTTACTCAATCTGTTATTTGGAAATATCTTTTTTCGATGTAAGAAACAAAATGTAGATCAACATTAACTCTAATATTATTTGAATTTTAACTATCTCAAAGTAATTATATACTATTAAAAAACATGTAATAAAAGGAAATTATTAGATGGTATAATAAACGTAAATTGATTTAAAGATTATTTTACTTTGTGAGGAGAAACGACTTTGATTAAATTTATATCTTACTTAGTCCTATTTATCATCATCGGATATTTTTATGGCGGAATTACTGAAGGTACTGTGTTTGATAATTTCTTTGTGATGTTACTGGGTCTGTTCGTTCTTATTTTCGTAGTTGAGTATATTACTAGTTTGTTTAAGAAAAAAGGAAACTCCGAAGAAGTAGACCTCGACGTAATGAACTCGGAAAAGAAAGATCCTGAAACTTGGAATGAAATGATTGAAACTGCAAAGATGGATTTTGATAAAACGTGGAATCTAACGTATAAAGATCACGAGATCCAAATTGTTAATCGATATAATCATGAACAATTGTTTATAAACGGGGAACTCGTGTCAGAGAAAAAAAGAAAGGGTTGGGTTACCTGGGTCACTCCCTCTCAAACGTTAACGGGTGCGATAACAGTAAACAATCATTCTCAAGTAGTAAAGGTTAAATTGGGTGGACTCATCAGTTTGAATTGTAAAGTATATGTGGGAGAGGAACTCATTTTCAAGAAAAAGGTTTCGTATAATCTTCTTACTGGTGGAGTTAAAGAGAACGATTAAATCATTAATTAATCAGGAGGGATCTGTATGTGGAAAAAGAGGATAAAGGTTTGGACAGTGTCCCTTCTACTCTCGTTACTTGCTTTACCGATCGTTAATGTACTGATTGAGACATTTGTACTGAACGGAGAAGAGGGTTCTTTTTTTACAAACGTCCAATTTCTTTTTATGGTCTTTGCTGTCTATGCTACACCGGTTATTATTTTAACCGCAATTCCTGTACAATTATTGGCTGCTTATGTTGCAGGAAAGGCAAAACGTTTTAAGGTGTTACTAAGCTTTCTCATTCATATCATCCCTGCTGTTCAAATTGGACTGTTCGGTGGGATTGGCTTCATCTCTTTAACTGTTTTAGTAGCACTTATCTTTTTTACTGTCGATTATTTGATCATGTATAAAGAAACAAGCATTAAGTTTAGATACCTTCTATTCGTACCATTTTCCTTACTTCTTCTCTTTAGTGTGCCGGATCTATTGAATAGAACCGAGGACGCGATTGACTACAATCTCATAAAAGCTAAAGAGACTCCTAACGTTCATTTAACTGTGAATGAAGAGAAAATAACGATCAAACCAAGTTCCTGCTGGTCTAGTGATGATCGTGAGGGCTGTGGGAAAGATACAGAGCCATATCTTTTACCCATCGATCCTATCGGTATCGAGGAACTGGCAGTTTCGGGTGATGTGGAAGTTGTTGTGACTGTAGAAGATGAAGAAAGCTACACGATGAACGCATACTATTTAGATGGAAACGAAGTTGTTCAGGTTGATGTAACAGGTAATACATTTACGTTGCCATCGCATATTCATGAACAAGTAGTAAAAGTAAGCGTCACAACCGACATGCAGCAAATTCTTTCCTTTTCATTTGGAATTAGGAATGGGAATAGAAATTAAATATCTATACTACTTGCGGTCCTTCATAACAAAGGACCGCCTTTTTTACCCTTATTAGTCTAAGAATGAACGTATGAAAAAGTTTAACTGGTACTTGCAATCACGACATTCAATTATTATAAGCAAATGATTACTAACTTAAGTTTTACATACAATTTTATTTAGTTAATAAATTCGCATAGTACTTTCTGTTTACAAATAACAAATAAAGATGAAAGAGTATCAATACAATTATCCCAACAATGAGGTTCGGGTCAACAAATAAGTGGAACGCTAAGATATTAACTGTAATAGGTAACAAGATTAAAGTCGCAAACACAACATAACGATTAGCTATAAGCAAGATTGCTCCAAGTAACTCAACTGACTTTACCATCACCAATAAATATCCATCTCCTAGTAAAGCTATTGCCTTTGGACTTTCAGGTAAGAAGGTATCAAAGCCGAAGAAAAAGAAAAATCCGTTTATTGCTCCCATTAAAAAAATGATACCTAGTACTACACGACAAATGTGGAAAAGTGTAAACATATCAGTACCTCCAGTTTTAATTAAGATAACTACTATCTTAATTGTATTCATTTACCATAAAATGTCAATGATAATTTAGATAACAATTGTCGTATTTAAATAACGCTGATAAAATAGATAAAAGGAATTTGGGAGGATATTATGAAAAGTTCGCTAAGTGTTGAATATGCAATCCATAGTGTGATAAATCTTGCTCTATTTCCATCAGACATTAATGTTTCTGTAAAAAAATTGGCGCGCTTCATGGGAGTAACACCAACTTATCTGGCGAAGGTGTTTACGCTTCTGACAAAGTCAGGAATTGTCCGATCAAGTATTGGTACTAAGGGAGGGGTAAAACTTGCAAAAGCACCTGAGGATATTAGCTTCTATGATGTATTTATTGCCATAAATGGCGGAGGTGATATGTTTCAATGTTCTAATGTAAGAGCATTTATGATAGGTTACGAACCAATGCCCGGTATATGTGATGTCCATCGCACAATGCTTGATGCGGAAGAGGCTATGTTTGCTCATTTAAAAAATGTGAAAATTATTGATATGGTAAATGCGGTATATGAGAAAATGGAGCTAGGAGAAATTGAAGAACGTATAGAGACCCTTCGTGAGCATATGAAAAATAATTAGTTATTATAAGTATTTCCTTCAAATCTAAGTCATCCCATAATAAATCGGCTAAGCAATCCCGCAATCTTGATACACAATAAAAAAAGGCGTGTTAAAACTATTCCCAGTTCACACGCCTTTTTTACTAACAAAAGAATTACTGTTGAAATGTTTCAATAAATTGAAGTATAGCTGGTCCCAATAATACGATAAAGATACTAGGGAAAATGAATAGAACAAGTGGAAACAGCATCTTAATGGGAGCTTTCATAGCCTCTTCTTCAGCCCTCGATTTTCGTTGATCACGTACCTCAGCAGATTGAATTCGTAATACTTGTACCATCCCAATGCCTAGCTTTTCAGCTTGGATGATACTGCTGATTAATACTTTAATTTCATCTACATCTAAACGATCTTTTACGCCAGAGAGCGCTTCTCTTCTCGTTTTACCAAGACGAATTTCCTCTAGACAACGGTGAAACTCGTCAGCCAGAACCCCTTCCTTTTTTGAAACGAGCTTACTTAAAGCAGAGTCAAATCCAAGGCCCGCTTCTAAACTAACCGTTAGCAAATCTAGAACATCTGGTAATTCTCGGACCGCCTGTTTAAATCGCTGTTTCATCTTCTGTTTCAAATAAAAATGCGGAACATAGGAGGCTACAGCGAACGATAGTAAGAGTAAAAGAATGATGCCACCTGTATGAAAGTTCAACAACATTCCATATCCCGTAAACAAAACCGGAAACAGAATAAAAAGAGAGATTTGTAATAATCTAAACTCTATTGGGGTCATTCCAAAAGGATTACCCGCTTGCAATAACTTCCTTTCAATCTTTGCTTCCTTTTCACCTGGAACCTTTTGTTTAAAGCTTCGCTTAAACTCTTTCAAAAAATGTTGAAAGATTCTTTTTATGATACCTACACGTTCCTCAGTCTGCTTTTGTTCTTCAACTTCCTGTAAGTCAGGTCGATCAGAAAAGATGGCTAGTCTCCGTTTCACTACATCTCTTCGCTCTTTTTGAAAAATAAAAATAAAATAAATAAAGAAGGTAATGGTTAAGAAAAAGGTGAAAAATACCATGATTACACCTCAATCGTCGTTAATTTTCGTATAAATACAAATCCTATTGCACTTGAAATCACACCTGCTGAGAGCATGATGATTCCAATTACATTTGTAAAAAGTGTGCCAATATAATCTGGCTCAATCAAGTAGAGTACACATCCTAATATAACCGGTAATAACCCAATTACAATTCCTGAGAGTCGACCTTGTGCTGTTAGAGTAACAATTTGTCGTTGAATCTTCGTGCGGTCCCTAATTGTTTCAACAATCTTGTCTAAAACAGTTGCTAGGTTTCCACCTACTTGTCGTTGAATCAATATGGCTTGAATCATTAGATCTAAATCATCTGATGGCATTCGATCCTTTAATCCTTGTAATGACTCTTCAATGTTGCTGCCATACTGCATTTCACGGAGTACCGTTTCCATTTCTTCCTTGATCGGACTGTTCGCTTCTTCCACCACTGTTTTTAATGCCTGTGGAAAACTGAAGCCAGCTCGTAGTGAACCAATGATGGTGGTAATCATATCTGGCAAGCTTTCGTTGAAAGCACGTAACCGTTCCTTTTGCTTCTTATTTAAATACCATTTTGGTAAAACGAACCCAGTAATCCCACCTAGAAGGGCAAAAAAGACATTTCCAAAAATCAGAAAGGATAGTCCTGCAAGAAATGCAGTTAGAATCCATTGAAATAAAACATATTCCTCTGGTTTTAATTCTAAACCTGCTCGACTAATTAACACTTCTAATCGGTTGTTCTTGTCCTTCGTAAGTACCTGGGTTCGAATCTTTTGTTTGGTAATTTGCATTTGAACAATCAGGTTAAACTTATTGCGGTCTAACATCTTCTTTTCTTGTACAGATAAATAGTGTTTCATTCGTTTATCTAATCTACTATTTGATAAGAAAATCAATTGAAGAATGGCGGTAAATAATAGGAAGGAAGAAAATAGTATTAGGGCAAGAAGCATCCATTTCATCAATTCCACTCCTCATTTTCAATAAATACACTAGCTGGGATATGAATACCAGATGTTTCAAGGAGTTCATAAAATTTAGGACGGACTCCAGTTGGAATCAGTTTTCCAATGATTTTCCCTTCCTGATTCACACCATCCTGTCGATACGTAAAAATATCCTGAAGGACAATTACATCTCCTTCTAAACCTTGTACTTCTGTGATATTAACAATCCTTCTAGTCCCGTCTTTTAATCGTGATTGCTGGATGATCACATCCACCGCACCTGCTATTTGTTCTCGAATTGCGCGGACCGGTAAATCAACACCTGCAAGTAAGACCATTGTTTCAAGTCTCGCAATCATGTCTCTTGGACTGTTAGAGTGACCGGTTGCAAGTGAGCCATCATGTCCAGTGTTCATAGCTTGAAGCATATCCAGCGCTTCCCCTCCACGAACCTCACCAATAACAATCCGGTCTGGTCGCATACGAAGTGAATTTCGAACAAGGTCACGAATTAGAATGGCGCCTTTTCCTTCGATATTAGGTGGTCGTGATTCTAGCGAAATGACATGATCCTGACCAAGCTGTAATTCAGCCGCATCTTCAATGGTTACAATCCGTTGATCATGCGGAATAAAGTTTGACAGTACGTTTAATGTGGTTGTTTTACCTGAACCTGTCCCACCACTTACAAAAATATTTAAGTTAGCTTTTACACAAGCCTCTAAGAAAATGGCCATTTCTCTTGTCACGGTACCAAACCGAATTAAATCTTCTATGGTAAAAGGATCCTTAGCGAACTTACGAATCGTAATCGTGGGTCCGTTTAAAGCCAGTGGCGGAATAATGGCATTCACACGAGAGCCATCAGGTAATCTTGCATCTACCATCGGACTGCTCTCATCAATTCTACGACCAATCGGAGAAACAATCTTTTCAATGACATTCATTACATGCTCATTGTCACGGAAGACAACGCCTGTTAACTCTAACTTACCTTTTCGTTCCACATATACATGGTTAGGACCATTGACCATAACCTCTGTTACATCTTCGTCCATTAGCAATGGATTGATTGGACCAAAGCCTGTTAAATCATTGATCAGTTCATCTACTACTTTCTTGCGATCAATTTTCCCTCGAAACGACTCATCTTCCTTCATAATCTCAATTGCCATCGCATCGAGCTTTGGAATAATTTCGTCTACGTTGTCATCTTTCATTTCAGACAAGATTTGTTTATGAAGTATGCTTTTTAATTCTTGGTGCTTATTAACGGGTTGTTGTTTTGGTTTTTGAGGATTAGTGCTCACCTGTTCTGTTCGTCTAGATTCACGTAGTGATGAAATGATATCCTTTTTAGGGGCTATAGTCCCTTCACTCTCAACAATGACGTCTTCACCGGAAGAGTCCACTAGATGTTTATTCTTTTCTTCAAGCTTTTTTAATAGACTCATTCAGTCTCCTCCTTCAGACGATTTTTAGTAAACATTCTTGAAATAAAGGATGGTGCTTTCTTTTTAATCATCGTAATTTCACGGCGAGATGAGATTTGCTCTGCCATTTTAAAGACCGATTTTGCGAGCTCGGTTTTTCCTTGATTCATGACAAAGGGAATACCGATGTTTAAGGACTGAGAAGAGATTTGAAAATCATTTGGAATAAAGATCGGCTCCTCTTCTCCAAGTATGTCTGGGACATCGGCTGCTTGAATGACACTCTCCATAGTGGCTCGATTCACAACTAAACGAACTTTGTCTCGTAATTCAAGCTTTTCTAATGTTTCTAACATAGCCTTTGTATTTTTTAGAGTTGCCATTTCTAGATTACTAACAAGTAAGATTTGGTCTGCCTTTTCTAATAATAGAAGGGTCTTTTCGTTTAGCCCCACTCCTGTGTCGGCAATCGTATATTCATTTTGAGTGAGCATAAGAGGGATAATCTTTTCTAGTGTTTCCTCTGTAATTAAATCAGCATATTCTGGTTGATCAGGGGCTGACAGAACCTTTACTCCACTCTCGTGATGACTAAGGTAACTCGCGAGCGTATACTCGTCTAATCTAGTAATCTCTTGTATGACATCCTTGATCGTAAACGTAGATTGTAAATCCATCGCAAGACTTACATCTCCAAATTGAAAATCACCATCTAGAATACTGATTCGGATATTCTTTTTACAAAGAGCAACAGCTAGATTAACAGTCAAAAGCGTTCTACCTACTCCACCCTTTGCACTGCAGACTGCTATAAACTCACCACGTTTTTGGTTTTTTTCTTCACTCATCTGTTTCACCCCCACTTTCTATATCAACCAAATTCACGCTTATTTTGTGGCAACTTTACTATTTAATGTGAACTGAATATTCCCTCGTTCTGATGCATTGATGACGGTCACTGCATCCTGAGGCTTCAAATCTAGCGTAACCGACGTATATTCAACATACTCTTCACTTTCATCACTTTTAGGAATCATCTTTGTTCCAACCGCAAGGACTCTTACATTTGTTAAAATTTGTTCCGATTTAATCACATTAGGATTTGTACTAATGATTTCACTAAATACGACATCCACATAATCCTCTGGCTCAATCAATGTTGATACAGATTGGACAAAGTCAACACCGATTGATACAGCGCGGTGACCATCACTTACTTTCCGAGAAACGAATACATTCTCCTCTAGTGATGATTGAACACGGTGCTCTAGAATAGCTTCACCAACCTCGATCGGTGAGGTTACATACAAACCTTCTAGCTCTGATAGATTTCTAATTGCTTGAGGGTGTACTCCTTGTTCGGGTACTGACCTTACCTCTAGCATACTTGCCTGTACCATAGTGTTTGCAGGAATTCTTTCTTTTGCTACGACAATCTCTACCATACTTTCACTAATTGCAATTTCCGAGTCGAATTGTTTCATATAATTAAAGAATAGAAAGGTTGTCATTAACCCCATTACGATCGCTAATATAAGGATAAATTTTGATTTCATCTGTTCACCTACTCAGTTAGTCTTATGCTAAATGCCCCTCTATTGGCAGCATTTGGGTCAATTTTTCCAGGCCCAGTTGTTTTAATAAACATTCCATGTACAGACGTATCATTACCTGAAGCTGGTTTTGTTAGATAAAAGTAAGCAAAGCCTCGTATTTTCACCTCTTGAATTTGATTGGATTGAATAGAGGTAGGTTGATAGACTGGGATCAAAATGACCCTCGAACATTTCTTATCTATCGCTTCTTCAAATGTATAAGGACAATTATCAATTCTTGCTTTTATAGCCGACCTTGTTTTCCCTGCCACATTCCCTGTTTGCGTTTCAATGATGTCGCCCACTTTTATTTCTTGATCGTACCCATTCATAAAGTTGTCATAATAGGTATCCGCACCAGGTCCACCTAAGGCTAAAATTCCAAACCAACCGGTATCATTGCCATGCGCATCAGTTTTAAGCTCGTACTCTTTAAAAAACTCGAGCTGAAATCGCTCATCAATGCCAATCGGAACCGCCCCTTGTGCTTCTCCCATCGCACCGATTTCGGCTGCTGCTGATGCATGAACTGCACTTGATTCCATTCCAAATAATGTAGAGAAAGATAGCGGCATCTCTTTGTGTAGTTCAACCCTAACTAGCCGATTACTTTCAATTGAAAGGTTTTGTAAACTGGCCTCTTCGTTATGAAACTGCAATACATCATGTACAACATGAGTGACCGTTTCCTCATCTTCTAATAGCTTTTGTGCGCCTGATAAGACCGAGGCATTCGCCGTTTTTTGAAGATGAGTTTTGGTGACAAACAATTTACCACCATCTATCACTAAACCCGTCATCGTCAATAAGACAAGAAGGGCAATCGTTACAAGTACAATCGCATTACCATTCTCTGAATCTCTAAGTTTCTTTAGTTTATTTTTCATCTCTCATACCCTCATTCCACCCGAATCGTCGAATCTGCTTGAAGCTGGAACGGGTTGGGGATCACTTCAGATAAGAGTGGTGTGATGAGTTCGATTGGATACTGCAAGGTAACCGATACATATTCACCTGAGCTTCGATTTTGATCGTTCGGTGATATGGCTACTTGCAAATTAGCGGCGTCCCCGATTTGTATATAACCTTTAGCAAACTGAGTAATCTCTTGATCTGTTTTACCTAACCCTGCTAATCTGACGGTCTCTTGTGTAGCAAGATGAAGGTGAGAATAGGAGTATAATACTCTTCCAAAATCAATGATTCCTACTAGTAAAAGTAGTAAAACAGGTAATAACAGTGCCATTTCTACTAATGATTGCCCTCGTTGATCTTTGAACATCATAAGATCCAGCCTTTATAAAAGAGACTCACTAACGCTCCACCCGTAATCGCTACACCATAAGGATAAGTCGTTTTCAATCCTTCTTTATCAAGAAATAACGGCAATCTGACACCAGACCTAAAACAAGACATCGAATAAAAGATAGATTTGATTCGTTGTAAAGCTCCTTTTCTAAACATCAACACAAGCAATGCGATGACTCCACCTAAAAGGGCCATATAAATAGAAGTGAGGATGACAAAATTCATCCCTTTCATTGCCCCAATCACCGCTAACAACTTTACATCTCCAGCTCCCATTCCACCTAGAAAGTAAGGTATGAGGAGGATAGAAAAGCCTACGACAAAACCTAGTAACGAAAACCCTAAACCGGAAAGTCCATCTAAACTAAAATGTAGAATAAATGTTAGAAGCAGCGATGGGAAGATCACTTTGTTATAGATCTTTCTAGATTTAAGATCTGTCACTAAACAAATGAGTAAAACAATTAGGAGGAGGATATTCATAACCACGATTGATCCCACCTTTCACCTGAAAGATTTTTCAGTAATTCCTTACAAAAAACGCCCCACGTTATAAAAACCTATGGGGCGGTGTAAAATATTAAGGGACAGGGGGACAGGTACATTGTCCCTACCAGCCTAAGGCTGCTGGGACACGGTACCTGTCCCCTTGTCCCACAGAAGTAAGTATAAAAATATTTGGTATGATTTCAATTTCTTTAAGACTTACGATCCCTGAAGGTAATGGTTATTTCACTATCGTGAAAAAACCTAATTAGTTACCTGATCCGTCGCCCGTTTGACGCCCTTGTACAGATGTTACAGCATCCTGGAACATGGCTGTAATTTCACCACGTAATGTTACTAAGAAACCTACGACTGCTACTGCAATAATCCCAAGAACTAGTCCGTACTCTGTCATCCCTTGACCTTGTTCTTCAACAACTAAACCTTTTAATTTGTTCATCATGATTATTCGCTCCCTTGGTTTTTAGTTTTGGTTTATTAACTTACTATTTTCTCTTACGTTCGCTTTCTGTAGGGACACAGTGCCTGTCCCCTTGTCCCAAAATTAGTTACCTGATCCGTCGCCCGTTTGACGCCCTTGTACTGATGTTACGGCATCCTGGAACATGGCTGTGATTTCACCACGTAATGTTACTAAGAAACCTACTACTGCTACTGCAATAATTCCTAGAACTAGACCGTATTCTGTCATCCCTTGACCTTGCTCTTCAACAACTAAACCTTTTAATTTGTTCATCATGATTATTCGCTCCCTTGGTTTTTAGTTTTGGTTTATTACCATTCTCGTTTCTCTTGTGCTTTCCGTTGGGACAAGGTGCCTGTCCCCATGTCCCACATTAGCTTCCTGATCCGTCGCCAGTTGCTCTTGTTTGTACTGTCGTTACTGCATCTTGGAACATTGCTGTAATTTCACCACGTAGTGTTACTAAGAAACCTACGACTGCTACTGCAATAATTCCTAATACTAAACCGTACTCTGTCATTCCCTGACCTTGTTCTTCCGTTACCAATGCCTTTAACTTCTTCATGGCTCCCTCCTACGACTCTTTGATTACTAACACATCTCCAATGTTAGTGTTGGTTCTACTCACAGTCCCTGCTGGAAATTCAAACACGGATGCGGCAGAACGAAATACTTTGCTAGTTTTTCTCGGTGACATCGATTCGATAATTCCGACTACTTCAAGACGTTTGTTAACAAACACAACATCAATGGCATAGTTCATGAAATACGTATGAATCGACTGACAGGGTTTTAGATGAAGACCGCAACCTGTTGGCAAGTCCTTTGAGAACATGAGTCCTTGTAATCGTGTAAAGAATGAATACGCTTTACCGACTTGGACAGCTAGTTCTTCATTATTACTCTGGTTGTAAAGTTTTACCTAGCTCACCTCCATGTGATCTAAAAAAACCCCGCCTTTACCGAAAGGAGGGGTTTTTGTGTACAACAAAAAACGCCCAAATCTTTCGGTAACTGGCTGGCGTAGTGTGATATTCACACCTTAGCCCCTTTAGCTTTGCGTCACTGGTTTTCACCAGGTTTGCCTTTATCGAGACTCAGCGTTTTTGTTTCCGTCTGATCTCTTACCTCTATACTAAATCGACTTTATTAAAAAAGAATCGTTCGAATTCCTTATTTTCTGACAATTAATTTATAGTCTTTTTGTCGTAACATGACGAAAAATCCAGGGAAAAACGCAGGATTTTTTTAATATTTATCACTAAAAAAATAGTCAAGGGTCTTTATTCCTATTAATTCTAAAAATATTCAGGGAGATTAACCCCCATAAAATAAATATATACTTCGTATTAAACGACCACTCAAATGTTTGTCAATCGTTACAACTTTTACCGTTAAAAGTCAAAATAGATCCCTTTTATCTGGTGACCAGTTTAATCTTTATCCACAATTTAACTGTAACATGTCGAACAATCCGCATTGACTTATGAGATTGCACTAGTGTACTATCTAACTAGAACACTAATACAAAAAACTTAAAGGAGATTTATATGAGTACAATAAAAGGATTGTTATGGAAGGATTATCGGTTATCAAGAGTCCATATCTTCTCGATGTTTGTTGGTATCATGTTAATCATGATTGCTGGCTTTGGTTATTCCGCCTATATGATGCAGCCCGTCGGAACGTTGCCTGTTTACATTTTCTTATCATTATTTATGTTTGTTTATGCACCTATAACTATGCTCACATTGTTAAATATAGAGTCTAAAAATCAGCTATGGCTATACAGTCCACGAAAAGGTTCAACCCTTTTATTGTCTAAATATGCCGTCATATTCTCCTCTCAACTATTCATTCAGCTGATCCTCCTAGTGTATGCTGCCATCAGCTTATATTTTTTCGGAAAGAATCATTATGAACAGATGAGTATTGGGGTTTTTATTCAATCCATTAGTATGATCAATCTAATCATGGTCATCTTTGCAGTCTATTTTACTAGCTGGGTCACACTCTATTGGAGTATTTATCATTCCTTGAAACATCTTCCGAAATTAAAACCATTTCGTTGGTTAATTATCCTTGCACTATTCATTGTCTTTAACCTAATAGAAACATGGATACAGGAAATCCCTTTCATTGATCATTTAATCTACCTAGTGGAAGTTCAAGTTTTTATAAACGCTGAATTTTCTTTTGGCCAAGAAGATTGGTTTGTTACCTTTTCTGAAACAGCCATTCCGATCATTCCGCTGATCTACTATGTACTTTTAACCATACTCTTATTTACTATTGCTGCTAGACTGTTGGAACGGAAAGTAGAGGTATAGAATCATGACAGAAGAATTTCAGTCTTCCAAACCGATCTATTTACAGATTGTTGAAAAAGTCATTATTGATATTGTTCGAGGCAAACAGCCCCTAGGGGAAAAGTTACCGTCTGTTCGAGAGATGGCTGTTCAGATGGGGGTCAATCCAAATACGATCCAACGAACGTATAGTGAATTGGAAAGGATGAATATCGTGGAAACAAGGAGAGGTCAGGGAACCTTTGTCGTGAATCGTGAAGAGCTGATTAACGAATTAAGTTACTCTCTGCAAGATGAAATTATCCGTTCATTTGTACAAAAAATGAAAGAGATTGGTGTACCAAAAACTCAAATATTGAACAGGCTACAACGCTATTTACAGGAGGGCACTCATGACGATTCAGTTAACTAATGTGGTTAAGCGTTTTGGAAATGATTTTGCATTAAAAAATGTAAATCTAACTTTTAGCAAAGGAAGAATCTATGGACTCCTCGGCCCAAATGGAAGTGGAAAATCGACCACGTTAAAACTAATCACTGGGTTATCATTTCCAAATGAAGGAAATATAATGGTAAACGGTGAACTAGTAACAAGAAAAACATGTAGTTCTGTTGCCTACCTTACTGAACTAGATATGTTTTACGACACGTTTACGGTTAAGGAGACCATTGAATTTGCAGCTAGTCAATTTACAGATTTTAATGTTGAAAAAGCTCATAGGCTAGTAGAGGATTTAAGGCTAGATCCAACTAAAAAAGTAAAATCCCTATCAAAAGGAAATCGAGGACGACTAAAGCTCGTTACCACCCTTGCAAGAGATAGTGAGTTTATTTTACTAGATGAACCCTTCTCTGGATTAGATCCGGTGGTAAGAGATTCTATTGTACAAAGCTTGTTGAGATATATCGATTTTGAAAATCAGGTTGTGATTATCGCCACCCACGAAATAACAGAAATTGAACCACTACTAGATGTAGCAATTGCCATCCATTATGGAACGGTCATTGGGCAAGAAGAAGTGGAAGATTTACGAGAAAAGCATGGAATGTCAGTCTTAAAATGGTACAAACAAATCGTCAATCAAGTTGAGGAGGATGTGCGATGAAATCAGTTCTTTCATTACATGATGTAAACAAGACAATTAAAGGTAAACAAATCATTAAGGGCCTTAGCTTTTCTGTGAACGAAGGAGAAGTGTTCGGATTTTTAGGACCAAATGGAGCTGGTAAGACGACAACCATCCGTATGATTGTTGGATTAATGGGTATTACTGAGGGCGACATCATTGTCTGTGGAAAAAGTGTGAAAAAGGACTTCGAGGAAGCTGTAAGAAATATTGGTGCGATTGTTGAAAATCCTGAAATGTACAAGTTTTTAACAGGCTATCAAAATTTACTCCAATATGCTCGCATGCATAAAGGGATTACAAAAGATAAAATAACTGAAGTCATTGAACTGGTTGGGTTAACAGCTCGAATCCATGATAAAGTGAAAACCTATTCGCTAGGGATGCGTCAGCGACTCGGGCTAGCCCAATGCTTACTGCATGACCCGAAGCTATTAATCTTAGATGAACCAACGAATGGACTAGATCCAGCTGGAATTCGAGAGATCCGAGATCATTTGCGGATGCTCACGCGTGAAAAAGGAATGAGTGTGATTGTATCAAGTCACCTTTTATCTGAAATGGAAATGATGTGTGACCGAATTGCGATTATTCAGGATGGTAGCTTAATTGATGTACAGCAGGTTCATGATTTTGTCCAGCCTGAACAAATACTATATGTCTTTGAAACTGGAAATCTAGGAGATTCAACAGATTGGCTCGAACAAGAATACGCGGCATCAACTGTTGAGAGTGGGTTTAGTGTTGAAGTTAAGAAGAATGAAATTCCGGCTCTTATGAAAAAATTGGTGTTAGCTGATGTTGAAATTTTTAGCGTAAAACCTGTATCCAAATCATTAGAAGACCGTTTCCTAGAAATCACATCGGTAAAGGGAGAGTAAATCATGAAAAATTTAGTGATAAATGAGTGGATAAAAATTTTCAAAAGACCTGGAACCTTTGTCATGCTTGGACTTGTCGTCCTGTTTATCGTCGGATATGCCGGATTCCAAAAGTATGAAGAATCAAGGAATGTCACTGATCAACAAATGAATTGGAAGCAAGAATTAGAAACACAAATTGCAAGTAACAAACAGTATTTGCAGGAGGATGGACAAAATAATCCAAACTTAAAAGCGTTCTACGAGCGTCAAATTGCCATTCAGAAGTATCAGCTCCAACACGATTTAGCTCCAGTCACCGAAAATCATGTTTGGACGTATGTGACTGATGCACAGGCCGCCATTAGCTTCGCCGGTCTATTCACGATCATTATTGCTGCCGGAATTGTTGCTTCGGAATTTTCATGGGGAACCATTAAATTACTATTAGTCCGCCCCATCAGTCGCACGAAAATATTGTTATCAAAATATATAACAGTTATGTTGTTTGGTTTGCTTTTACTAGTGACCATCTATCTTCTTTC